>CALCMD010000031.1 GCA_937965795.1 uncultured Lachnospiraceae bacterium
CACGACGCTCTTCCGATCTATATCTGATGCAAACATCAATTTCATATGTTTATCTCCTTATTTTTCCATCTTGTTTTATCTTAATGCCCTCCAGGAGAGCTGTCAATCAAAACTTGACTTATAAGCATGGATTCCGCCAATGAGTGTCTTTACCCGATATCCCCGGGCCGCCAGCTCTTTCGCCGCTACCATGCTTGTCGCACCCCGTTCACAATAAAGAAGTAATGTCATGTCTCTTGGAAGCTCTCTGCATCTTCCAAGCCTCTCATATGGAATATTAACCGCTCCTCTGATATGCTGTACCCGATATTCCTCCGGCGTGCGCAAATCTATGATAAATACATTTCCACCTTTCACATACCGATCCAGTTCACCGGCTCCTATCATGCCAAAATCCAAATAGATTCCCTCCTCATTGAATTCTCTTGCTGTTAGTATATGTGAGACTCAAAAAAAAGCGCCGCAAAACGGCGCTTTTTTCGGAAGATTTAGTAATTGGACTCGTTGCTGTAACTGTTCTTATCGCTGCTGTTCTTATCGCTGCTGTTTTTAGAATTGTGGCAGTTTTCTGCATTCTGAGAAGAGTTTCTCGTTGCATTCTGGGAATTTGTATTGCCTGCTGCATTTCTGGATGTTGTGCTTGTTTCAGAATTGTTTGTGCTGTTCTGGGCTTTGTTTTTTGAGTTTGTATTCTTTGCCATTTCAAATTTCCTCCTGAAAAATAAGAATTATTTGTTGCATTTCTATTGTCCCTCTTTCTTATTTTTTTATGCACCGGAAAAAGATTGTCGGAAAACGCCAAAAAATGAAAATTCTGATAAATTTATATTGCATTTTTTACCAATATGTATTATAATTTCGATGTAAAAGAATTTACCCTTCAAAAAATTTTTTTACAACCCCTTATTAATTATTTATACTCCCCTCGAAACAGTCGGTAGCTCCCCTACCGGCTGTTTCACGTTACAGGAAAGATTCCTGCATACTTTCCACATTTATGCGGAATCCTGAAATTACAAGCGAGGTAACTACAATGAATACAGATACAATTCACAGACTTTTTCATTTTTTAAAGAAAAGCCCCTCCGCCTTTCATGCCGTCCGGACGATTTCGGAACTGCTGCTGGCTGACGGGTATCATGAACTTCTCGAAAGTGAAAGCTGGAACATCACCCCTGGAGGGAAATACTTCGTCTCCCGAAACGGTTCCAGCATTATCGCTTTCCATACAGGAAAAGTATCCTGGGACTATGGATTCCAGATCTGTGCTTCCCACAGCGATTCCCCAACCTTTAAATTAAAGGAACATGCCGAACTGGAGGTTCGTGGAAAATACACGCAGCTAAACACCGAAGGCTACGGCGGTATGCTCTGCTCCACCTGGTTTGACCGTCCGCTCTCCATCGCAGGAAGAGTCGTTATCAAAAAGGAACATTCTTACCAGGTGCAGCTTCTGGACATCGACCGGGATCTCTTATTAATTCCCAGTCTGGCAATTCATATGAACCGCCAGGCAAACGACGGATTTTCCTACAATAAACAGATTGATCTGCTCCCACTGTTTACAGACTCTGCATGTACCCAAAACAGCTTCCGGCGCTTTTTAGCCAGTGAACTAAAATTTTCGGAAGATTCTATTTATGGTACGGACCTGTATTTATACAATCGTTCCGAACCTTCTCTTTGGGGAAAAAATATGGAATTTCTTTCCGCTCCCCGACTGGATAATCTGGAATGTGCCTATGCGTCCCTGATGGGATTTTTACATGGCGCCCCACAAAACACGATAAATGTCTATGCCTGTTTTGATAATGAAGAAGTCGGTTCCGGAACCAGACAGGGCGCAGGTTCTTCTTTCCTGTACGATGTCCTGCACCGCATCAACGATGCTCTGGGTAAAAACGGGGAAGATTATCAAAAAGCAGTTGCCCGCAGCTTCCTCATCAGTGCGGACAATGCACATGCCGTCCATCCAAACCATCCGGAAAAGACCGATACCGCAAACTGCGTGTATATGAATCAAGGCGTCGTCATCAAATCACATGCAGGCCAGAAGTACACCAGCGACGCCGTCAGCATCGCCATTTTCAGAGCGCTCTGTGAACAAGCGCACGTCCCGGTACAGTTCTTTTCCAACCGTTCCGACCAGGCGGGCGGAAGCACACTGGGAAATATTTCATCTCAGAAAGTCCCCGTCAGGGCTGTGGACGTCGGCCTGGCGCAGCTTTCCATGCACTCCGCCTATGAAACAGCGGGAGCGAAAGATGTGGAGGATATGATACGGGTTATGGAAACTTTTTATCAGTCCTGTGTACGGATAAATGGAGAAGGCGGATTTTCTCTTTCCTAGAAGGATTTCGCCCGTTTTGCATTTCCTGCAAGCAAAAAGAGGAACCAGCCCTGCGACTGATTCCTCTTTTTGCTGTCTTTATCTTTTATTTCTTTTTGTAAACTGCCTTTTTCCCAACACCTGCGGATTTCATTGCTTTTTTCAGTTTCTTTACTTCTTTCGCAGCCATCTTCTTCGGATAGTTTACTTTTACATTTGCTTTCACACCCTTGAATGCCTGTTTTGCGATCTTCGGAGCTTTTTTCGCTTTAAAGGTTACGGTAGCAAGCTTCTTGCAGTTAAAGAATGCTTTCTTTCCAATGCTGGTTACGTTTGCGCCAACGGTAACAGATTTCAGCTTTGCATTCTTCTGGATTGCCCCCGCTACCACGGAAGTCACCTTATAAGTTACGCCATTCTGTTTTACAGTAGCCGGAATGTTAAGCTTAGTGCCAGTTGCGCCAGCTACTGCTACCGTATTGCCTTTTGTTACTTTATAAGTAACGGAACCTGCCTTGAAAGTATCGCCTACAGCCAGACCAGCCTTTTTCAGCGCTGCCTTTGCATCGTTGAGCGCTTTTACCGCTGCGTTTACTTCCACACGGGTAGCTGCATCACCTTTTGCTGCTACAGCCTGTGCTGCCTTCAGCGCATTCTGGAATGCTGTCCAGCTTTCTGCGGTATAGTTGTCATTCTTTACTGCTCCTGCCGCTGCAACCGCAGAATTCAGAGAAGCTTTCTCTGCGCTGCCTGCCGGTGCTGCTACCAGCGCTGCCTTTGCGGTATTCAGATCTTCGAGAGCCTTTGCAACGTCCGCATTCGTAGCTGTTGCAGAGTTCAATGCGTTTTCGACTGCTGCCAGCGCATCTGCAAATGCTGCCCAGCTTTCTTCCGTATAATCTCCCTTCACAAGAGCTGACGCCGCGCCGTAAGCTGCCTGTAAACCTGCTTTTTCTTCCGTCGTCGCTGCACGCTCTACCAGTTTATCTTTTGCACCGTTCAGGGCAGTGACCTGTGCGTTTACTTCTGTACTTGTAACGCTTTCTTTTTTATCAATCTTGTCAAGAACCGCTTTTGCTGCTGCCAGTGTGTTCGTAAACTCTGTCCAGCTTGCGTCTGTAGACATCCCTTTTTCCACAGTCTTCAGCTCATCATACTTGCTCTGGAGAGCTGTCTTGTCAACCAGAACCAGTCTGTTGGAAGTCGTAGTAAGATTTGTCTTTAAGGTATTTGCCTGAGATGTGGTAAGTTCTGCCTCTTCATCGTCAAGAACCGTCTTTGCTGCGCTTAACGCTTCTCCATACGCAGTCCATGTATCGCTGTAATATTTATTTTCTGTATTCTCGGCGCCTTTGGCTGCTACCACCCGATCATACTCAGCCTGAAGCTCCGTCGGATCTGCCTTGCTTACTTTTTCATAATTTACATTTCTTACCAGCAATGCAGCGCCTGCTCCTGCTGTCATGGAAAGGCTGCCTGCCTGTGCTCCTGCACAGGAAACGTCTGCTGCCAGAGCGACTGCGTCTCCACCGGCCGGTGTAACGCTTGCCGTAAGCTTACCATTATTGACCGTTGCGCTGATTGTATAATCGGTATCCTGCGCCAGAGCCGGACCGACATTTACCTGCGTGGTCTGCTCTCCAACGGCATAGTACCATTTGCTGCCGTCAAATCCAACCTTTACATCGCCTGCGCCCAGTGCAAATGCTGCGTTGTTCGCCTGCGGGCGTACGACTGCGGACAGTGTGCCTTCTGCGAAATCTGTCACGTCGGCAGATGTTGCGGTCGTTCCTGCCGCTACCTCTGCATAATCTGTTCCGCCGACAACATCTCCTGTTTCAAAGAGCTGGCCTTCTCTTTCTCTTACCCAAGTAAAACTGTCAAATGCGACTTCCTGTCCGCCAATTGTCATGTTGCGGATATTCATATCTGTCAACTGTACAGGATCGCCATAACTTCCCGCTTTAAATCCCATGCGGATTGGCGCCGCCGCGCCGTCTTCACCAGCCGTCGCCGCATAGGTGTCCAAAGCGCTTAAGGCATCCGCGGCATCCCCGGATATCTCAACCCCTTCTGTCTCTTCTGAACCTTCCGGAGTTACAGTTACCTTGACGCTTCCGGATTCCAGATATTCAATCTTTACATTTGCAAACTTATTGTCTTCCAGATTGGTCATGCCTGAAATTTGCGGATATCCTGTAAGACTGTCACATTTGTATTCCAGCAGCCATTTGTCAAGATCATAGTTCAGATAAGCCCAGTGTGTACTGTCCACATACTTCACCATGATACCGAAACGCATATTGGCAAGCGTTCTGTTTGGATAGAGATCCACAGAGATGGTCTTATCCACGTCTGTCTCCATAGTCATGTCATTCCCTGCTGCCAGAATAACGGCCGGCGCCGTCTCTGCCGCATAGTCAGTGTTTATGTTATTGTTTGCGCTTGATGACTTCAGATGCCAGGTCTCCTGTCCTCCAATATTCTGCGCGCCGAGCTCCGGACTCCAGGTTCCTGATGTCTCTACATTGGTTCCCGTTGACGTTGTTACGATTTTTGCAGCATTTACCGTCATGGCGCCCGGTAAAACCGCGGTTACGGCAAGTGTCGCTGCAAGCACTTTTGCTAAAATGCTTTTCTTCATACGTTTATCCTCCTTTTTTTCGAATCAATTTTGACGTTCCGTCGAAAACTATTTCGATACTTCTTCTATTATATAATTATTCCCACCAAAAATCAAGTTTTTCCTTCCCATGTTCCTATATTCCTGTATGAAGTAATTGATTGGCATTCTTCACACGTTCCACCGTCGGAGGCTCAATGCCTTCCAGCTCGTATTTCATACCAAGTTCTTTCCACTTATAGGCTCCCAGCGTGTGATATGGAAGGACTTCCACCTTTTCCACATTGTGCAGGGAGCGGATGAATTCATCCAGCCGGATCAGATACTCGTCATAATCACTTCGTTCAGGCACCAGAACATGCCGAATCCAAACCGGTTTCCCAATCTCATCCAGATATCTTGCCATATCCAGAATGTTCTGGTTTGTCTGTCCGGTCAGCCTGATGTGCTGCTCCTCGTCGATATGCTTAATATCCAGCATAACCAAATCTGTAGCTTCCATCAGCTTCGCAAACTTTTCAAAGAATGGCTCCTTCTTTGTAAACGGGTTTCCACTGGTATCCAGCGTGGTATGTACCCCCATCTCTTTTGCCTTCTGAAACAGCTCTGTCAGAAAATCAATCTGCAAAAGCGGCTCGCCGCCTGTCACCGTAATCCCGCCTTCATTCCCCCAGTAGGCGCGGTATTTGACCGCCTTTTTCAGAAGTTCGTCCGCCGTATAAGGCGTTCCCACCTGCATGTTCCAGGTGTCTGGATTATGACAGAACTGGCAGCGCATCGCACAGCCCGCAAGGAAAATCAGGTATCGAACCCCCGGCCCGTCCACAGAGCCGAAACTTTCCAGTGAATGAACCATCCCTATGATTTCTTTTTTCTTTTCGTCCATAAATACCTCCCGGATTTTCCGTTTAAAAAGGGGCAGTTTCTTTTCAAACTGCCCCCAATCTTCAAAAATCGTAAATTACATTGCCTCGTGGCAGGTTCTGGAGATGACATCCATCTGCTGTTCACGCGTCAGGTCGATGAATTTAACCGCATACCCAGATACACGAATGGTAAAGTTCGCATATTCCGGTTTCTCCGGATGCTCCATTGCATCGATCAGCTTCTCCGTTCCGAATACGTTTACATTCAGATGATGCGCGCCCTGATCAAAATATCCATCCAGTACACGTACCAGATTGTCTACTCTCTCGTCCTCGTTGTGTCCCAATGCGCCCGGACTGATCGTCTGTGTATTGGAAATGCCGTCCAGCGCCAGCTCATACGGAAGTTTTGCCACAGAGTTCAGGGACGCCAGCAGGCCATTCTTTTCCGCACCGTAAGATGGATTTGCTCCCGGTGACAGCGGCTCGCCCAGTTTTCTTCCATCCGGAAGCGCTCCGGTAGCTTTACCGTATACAACATTTGATGTAATCGTCAGAATGGACGTTGTCGGCTCAGAATCTCTGTAGGTATGGCACTTGCTCAGTTTGTGCATGAATTTCTTCAGCAGCCATACCGCAATGTCATCCGCACGATCATCGTCGTTGCCATATTTCGGGAAATCTCCCTCTGTCTCAAAGTCAACTGCCAGCCCGTCCTCATCACGAATGACTTTTACCTTTGCATATTTGATGGCGCTCAGAGAATCAATGACATGTGAAAATCCTGCAATACCAGTTGCAAATGTACGTCTTACATCCGTATCGATCAAAGCCATCTCTGCTGCTTCGTAGTTGTATTTATCGTGCATGTAATGAATCATGTTCAGAGTATCCACATACAGCTTAGCCAGCCAGTCCATCATCTGATCGTAACGCTCAATAACTTCGTCAAAATCCAGATATTCGGAAGTAATCGGACGATATGCCGGGCCTACCTGTACCTTGGACTTCTCATCAATACCGCCGTTGATCGCGTATAACAGGCATTTCGCCAGATTCGCACGTGCGCCGAAGAACTGCATTTCCTTTCCGGTCTGCGTTGCGGATACGCAGCAGCAGATGCTGTAATCGTCGCCCCATACCGGACGCATGACGTCGTCGTTCTCATACTGGATGGAGCTCGTTCTTACGGAAATCTTTGAAGCATATTTCTTGAAGTTCGACGGCAGCTTTGAGGAATAAAGCACGGTCAGGTTCGGCTCCGGGGAAGGTCCCATATTCTCCAGTGTATGTAAGAAACGGAAATCATTCTTCGTAACCATAGAACGTCCGTCCATTCCAAGTCCTGCCACTTCCAGAGTCGCCCATACCGGGTCGCCGGAGAACAGCTCATTGTAGGAAGGAATTCTTGCGAATTTAACCATGCGGAACTTCATAACCATATGGTCGATCAGCTCCTGTGCCTCTGACTCTGTGATTTTTCCTTCTTTCAGGTCTCTCTCAATATAAATATCCAGGAAGGTAGATACACGGCCGACACTCATCGCTGCTCCGTTCTGTGTCTTGATTGCTGCAAGGTATCCGAAATACAGCCACTGTGCCGCTTCTCTCGCATCTTTTGCCGGCTCGGAAATGTCGAAGCCATATGCGGACGCCATTTCTTTCATATCTTTCAGGGCACGAATCTGATCTGCCAGCTCTTCGCGCAGACGGAAATCTGTACCTTTCATGCCATGTCTTGCATAACGTTCGAAGTCATACTGCTTCTTCTGAATCAGGAAATCAATTCCGTAAAGCGCCACACGACGATAGTCGCCCACGATACGTCCGCGGCCATAAGTATCCGGAAGTCCTGTGATAATCTTATTATGACGTGCAACCTTCATTTCCGGTGTATAGATGTCGAATACACCCTGGTTATGTGTCTTATGATATTTCGTAAAAATTTCATGAAGCTGTGCGTTCGGCTGATAACCATACGTCGTACATGCTTTCTCTGCCATATTGATACCGCCGTAAGGCATAAACGCTCTTTTCAGCGGCTTATCTGTCTGAAGTCCTACGACTGCCTCCAATTCCTTCATGCTCTCGTCAATATATCCCGGTCCATATGCAGTCAGTCCTGAAACGACTTCTGTTTCCATGTCAAGAACGCCGCCTTTGGCACGCTCTTCTTTCTGAAGCTCCTGCAATCTTCCCCATAATTTATCTGTAGCTTCTGTCGGCCCCTCTAAAAAAGATTCATCACCTTCATACGGTGTGTAATTGCACTGAATAAAATCACGTACATCAATAGAATGCTGCCAGTTTTTTCCAACAAATCCTGCCCATTGCTCACGCTGTGCCATTCCAAAATCCTCCTCTAATTGTTATGATTTCTTTTTTCATGGTTAGTATAACATCTTGTTAAAGTAAAAACAAACCCTAAATTCACAATTTCCCTGTTGTATTGAATTTTGTACAATTTAGCAAATATCTTGTGTTTTCAAGCACGCTCCTCCCTATATCTTGTGTTTTTTCCTGTATCTTCCTTCGTCACATTTCCTTCTTTTCAAACGATTCCCTTCATGTTAAAATATGAATAATACAACATATCATCCACATACGAAAGGAGCTTTTATGAAAGAGAAAAAAGACATTTTTCCCATTCCGGCATATCTCTTTACTGCCGCACTTCTTCTATTTCTGATCACCGTCTCTTTGCCTGTTTTTCGCAGCCAGGCCAAAGGCGACAACAATCAAATCCGTATTGCCTGTGTAGGTGACAGCATTACCTTTGGCTACACCTCCTCAAACAGAAATCTTTACAGCTATCCCTCACAGCTCCAGAACCTTCTGGGGGATGGATATACCGTGGGCAATTACGGCCGAAACAGTCAGACGCTTCTTAAGAATGGAGACCAGTCCTACTGGAATACTACAGAGTTTACAAACAGTAAAAATTTTAATCCTGATATTGTCATTCTGATGCTGGGTACAAACGATTCCAAATCCTCAAACTGGACGCACAAAGATGAATTTCTCTCCGATCTGAAAGAAATGATCCAGGTCTACCAGGAATTATCTTCCCACCCGGCGGTATACGTCTGTACTTCCCCCCGTATGCCGGTCGAATACGAAAACATGGCAACCAGGAGCGGCCTTTCCAACCGGGTAATCAATGAAGAGATCGTTCCGCTCCAGAAACAGGCTGCGCAGGAATCCTGCTGTAAGCTCATCGACGTCAATGCTTTCTCCCACACCACTCTGGCCGATGACGATTTTAACGATTACGCGCATCCTACCGATACAGGATATCAGAAACTCGCAAACTTCATTTATGAGAACCTGACGTGTACCTGCGCCATCGAAAGCCTTTCTTTTGAAAATGGAACGGTTACGATTCCCTGGTATACCTCCCATGCGAACATCACGCTGAACGCCCGGTGTTCGGTCACACCGTGCCCATTGGACGCTCACCAGAACCGTACCTTAACACTCACCTATGCTTTAACAGACGAGACAGAGCCTGCTTCTCTGAAAGATAACGTTTTGACTGTTACCGGCCCCGGAATCGTACATGTAAACGTGAGAGCGGAACTTTCCGGCACAGATATATTTCTGGAAGAAAACGCTTCCTTTCAGGTGACAAAGGAAGAACCTCCAAAAACAGAAGAAACGGAAAAGCATGTGGAGGATACGGAAAAACAGCAGGAGATTACGCCGCCCCCCACGCCAAAAATTACCCTTTCCCGTCCAAAGCTTACCGCCAAAAAATCCGGCACAAAAATAAAGCTTTCCTGGAAGAAAGATAAGAAAGCCAACGGCTACATTCTCCAGATGAAAGCCGGAAAAGGAAAATATAAACCGATTGCTTCGAAAAAAGGAAAGGTTACTTCTTATACAAAGAAAAAATTAAAAAAAGGAAACGTATACTATTTCCGTATGCGGAGTTATCGGAATAGTCCCTCAAGAATTTACTCTTCCTGGTCAAAACCAGTGAAAGTCCGCTTATAAAATCTACAGAACCTGCCACTGGCAGAAAAAGGGGAGCGCTGCAACTGTGCGCTCCCTTTCTTTCCCTTAGAAAAGTTTTCGAATATCATTAAACATCACCACAACCATCAAAAGCATCAGAAGCATCAGTCCGACAAAATGAACCATTCCTTCTTTCTCCGGATCTATCCTTTTTCTCCGAATCGCTTCCAGAATCAAAAATACCAGCCGCCCGCCATCCAGCGCCGGAAGCGGCAGAAGATTCATAACGCCCAGGTTTGCCGTCAGGAGGATGGATATGTTCAGCATGTTCAGCCAGACATAGAAGCCGCCGTCCGCAGCGCTTTCTTTGTACGTATCCCCAATAATGGTGACGACGCCGACCGGGCCGGACATATCATTGATTCCTACCTGTCCGGTAAAGAGCATCTTCAGACTCTCAATCGTGGTCTGAATCCAGTACTTGACTTCATACGCACTGTACTTAATCGTTTCCCACGCGCCGACCCGCTCCCTGTAGCTTGAGCTTGCGCCGATTCCAAAGATATATCTTCCGGTTTCACTCTGCTTCGGCGAAAGAGTCGCTGTGCGCTCCTCCCCGTTATGCTCATAAACAATCGTCACATCTTCGCCCTGATGGAAGGTCACATAGTTGGTGACCTCCCGGCTTAGGCGGATTTTCGTATGATTCATCCGAAGAATGGTGTCTCCTTTTTGAATCCCTGCTTCCGCCGCCGGATACCCTTCTGACACACTGACAACAACCGGCTTATCTACCCCGATGCTTCCTATAATGAGGACCGAAAGGATAAACGCCAGAATAAAATTAAAAATAGGGCCGGCTGCAATGATCGATATTCTGGTCCACACAGATTTGCTCGCAAAAGACCCTTCTTCCGTCGTAGCGTCATCTTCGCCCAGCATCATACAGGAACCGCCAAAAGGCAGAAGCTTCCAGGAATATCTGGTTCCTCCCTTTACCGTGCTGACGATTCTCGGCCCCATTCCAAGAGAAAATTCCTCTACGGTAACGCCGCCGCGCTTTGCCAGAAGGAAATGCCCCAGCTCGTGAATCAGAATAATCAAACTAAAAATAAGAAGTGCTAAAATTATGCTCATGCTACCACCTGTTTTCTATGAATTCATAAGTCATCTGCTCCGCAGTTAAAATTTCTTCCACCGTTGGTTTTTCCACCACCCGGTGTTCTTCCATACATGCCGTAAGAATCTCGTAAATATCCAGGAAGCGAATCTGCTTATGTAAAAACTTACTTACCGCACGCTCATTCGCCGCATTAAATACGGTCGGCATAGTTCCTCCTGCACGGGCCGCCCGAAATGCCAGCGGAAGTCCCAAAAAGGTTTCCATATCCGGTTTCTCAAAAGAAATCTGCCCAAGCTTCTCAAAATCCAACCGCCTGCCGCCCAGAAATCTTCTTTCCGGATAATACAGCGCATACTGAATCGGGAGTTTCATATCCGGTGTTCCAAGCTGCGCAATCACGGCTCCATCCGCAAACTCCACCATAGAATGAATCACGCTCTGCGGCTGTACCACCACCTCAATCTGCTCCAGGTCTGTACCAAAGAGCCACTTCGCTTCCATGACCTCCAGTCCCTTGTTGACAAGCGTCGCTGAATCAATGGTAATCTTCTGTCCCATTGCCCAATTCGGATGCTTTAAGGCATCCTCCAGGCGCACCTTTTCCAAATCCTGTCTCTTTTTTCCACGGAAAGGGCCGCCCGACGCTGTCAGCAATATCCGGCTGATCTGTCTTTTATCCTCTCCATTCAGAGCCTGGAAAATCGCACTGTGCTCACTGTCTACCGGAAGGATGCGTACATTTCTTTTCTTCGCCAACGGCATGATAATATGGCCTGCCGTGACCAGTGTTTCTTTATTGGCGAGCGCGACGTCTTTCCCTGCTTCTATCGCCGCAATAGTCGGACGGATGCCAACCATCCCCACGATTGCCGTCACCAGAATCTCTGCCTCCGGCAGGGTCGCCGCTTCTATCAGACCTTCCATTCCGCTGGCGATACACACATCCAGATCACGTACCCTTTCCTTAAGGTCCTTTGCCGCCTCTTCACTGGCAAGAACCGCCAGTTTCGGATGAAATTTTCGAATCTGCTGCTCCAGCAGTTTCACATTACTTCCCGCCGACAGGGCCGCTACTTTCAGATCCTTATTTGCCTCCACCACTTCCAGAGTCTGCGTACCAATGGAACCAGTAGAGCCCAGTATTGCTATTGTTTTCATCTTTGCATCTCAACTTTCCTTATACTGCTGTTTTTCACTAAATCAGAAACACTACCAGATAATAAATGACCGGCGCTGTAAAAATCACACTGTCAAACCGATCCAGGACGCCTCCGTGTCCGGGAATCAGATTTCCATAATCCTTGATTCCATGATTTCTCTTAATCGCCGAAGCCGCCAGATCACCAATCATGGAAATCAAAGCTCCCGCCGCACAGATTACCGCGCACTCGACGATACGGCTCTCCCCCTGCATACGTCCTCCGATAACGGCTGCATACACAGCTCCTAAAATGGCTGCGCCTGCCACGCCTCCCACAGCGCCCTCCACGGATTTTTTCGGACTGAGTTTCGGTGACATCTTATGCTTTCCAATCAACATTCCTACACAGTACGCACAGGTATCGCATCCCCAGGAACACAAAAAAATGAGCCATACCAGAAAAGCGCCGTTTTCCAGGTTTCTGGTCTGATAGATATAAGACAGCATCACCGCTACATAGATAACGCCAAAAAATGCCGCCATGACCTGCTCCGACCTGTATTTCGGGTATGCAAACACGTAGACGAACATGAGCGCTACCAGCAGAAAAAGAACATCCATCATAATATATGCATCCAGGCCGGTATTTAACAGAAAATAATAAGAAATCACGCCCAGATACCCCACGGCGCTCAGAAGCGTCATTTTCTTTTCCTCTACTTTCACCGCACGGTACAGCTCATGGACTCCAAGCAGGGAGAGCACCAGAAGCGCCCCATAGAGCACATAACCTCCGCTGATCATGGTAACCAGGGCGATCGCCACCAGGACAATGCCGCTTAATAACCTCGTCTTAAACATGACTCTCCTCCTTTATGCCTCCGTACCTGCGCTCTCTTCCATTATATTTTTCAATGGCTTTCCAGAGTTCTTCTTTCGTAAATGCCGGCCAGGGAACTTCTGTAAAATAAAATTCCGTATAGGCAAGCTGCCAGAGCAGATAATTAGAAAGCCGTTGCTCCCCGCTGGTTCGTATGAGCAAATCCGGGTCCGGCACCTCTCTGGTGTCCAGATAATCCGAAAACAGAGCTTCATCAATCTTTTCCGGCTCCACTTTTCCTTCCACACAGTCCCGTGCCAGCAGCCGTATGGCGCGCACGATCTCATCCCGGCTGCCATAATTAATCGCAATCTGAAAATTCAGACCCGTGTTATCCTTCGAACTCTCCTCAAGTTCCCTCAGACTTTTCTGCAAATCTTCTGAAAGCGCCGACGGTTCCCCCAGAACGCGCACCTTCATATTATTTTTTCTAGCGGTCGCTTTGCAGGTCTTTGTATAACTTCGAAACAAATCCATCAAAGCATCCACTTCTTCTTTGGAACGCTTCCAGTTTTCCGTAGAAAACAGATAGACCGTCAGATATTTAATTCCTATGTTCCAGGCGTCCCGGCAGATTGTCTCCAGATTTTTCGCTCCCCTGACATGACCATAATTTCTTGGCATTCCTTTGCTCTTCGCCCATCGGCCGTTTCCATCCAGTATAATCGCTACATGCTGTGGAATTACCATGCTGCTCCTCCTCGCTTTCCTTTTGCATCTGCAAAAGGGGGCTTTCCAAAGCCCCCTTTGTTTATACTGTTAAAATTTCCTTTGATTTCTCTTCCACTGCCTTGTCAACTTCTTTGATATACTTATCTGTCAGCTTCTGTACTTTGCCTTCCAGCTCCTTGATCTCGTCCTCGGAAATTTCAGAACTCTTTGAGAGCTTCTTAAAGGAATCATTTGCATCACGGCGGATATTACGAATCGCTACCTTTGCATTCTCACCTTTCTTCTTTACATCCTTCACCAGCTCTTTTCTGCGTTCCTCGGTAAGCTCCGGGAACACCAGGCGGATCACTCTTCCGTCATTGGAAGGATTGATGCCCAGATCCGAAGTCATAATCGCTTTTTCAATGGCCTTTACCATCGAAGCCTCCCACGGCTGAATCTGAATCATACGAGCCTCCGGAACGGTAATATTTCCCACCTGCTGAAGCGGCGTCGGTGTTCCATAATAGTCTACGGTGATCTTATCCAATACGTGCGGATTTGCTCTTCCTGCACGGATTGCTCCAAATTCTGATAAGAGATTGTCATAAGATTTTGTCATTTTTGTATCAAATACCTGAAGTCTTTCATCCATATTCTTTTCCTCCTGATCGGTAACGGTTTTCTATCGCTGCTTTTTCTAAACGGTTACTTTTGTCCCACGGAAATCGCCTTTTACGGTGTTTACAATACTGTTCTCTTCGTTCAGGCCGAATACCAGCATCGGCATCCTGTTCTCCATACAGAGAATGGACGCCGCCATATCCACGACTCCCAGTTTCCGGTCGATGACCTCCTGAATGGAAATCTCGTCATACTTTTTCGCATTCGGATTCTCTTTCGGATCGCTGTCATAAACGCCGTCAATAGATTTCGCCAGCAGAATCACATCCGCCTCGATCTCAATGGCGCGCAGCACGGTCGCCGTATCCGTCGAAAAATACGGATGGCCTGTCCCGCCCGCAAAAAAGGACACGATCCCTTTTTCGAAATATTTATTCACACGGTCTTTCGCAAACAGCTTCGTAAAAGCGCCGCAGGCAAACGGAGTCAGAATCTGCGTCATCATTCCCACGGAGCGGAAGATCTCAGATACATAAATACAGTTCATCACCGTGGCCAGCATCCCGATCTGGTCTGCTTTCGTCCGGTCGATATTCTCGCTGGAACGTCCTCTCCAGAAGTTTCCGCCGCCGATCACGATACCCACCTGTATACCGTCGTCTACCAGTTCTTTCACCTGCCTGGCGACTCTCACAACCGTCGGTTCATCAAATCCTGTCTTTTTATCGCCCGCAAGTGCCTCCCCGCTCAGCTTCAGCAATACTCTTTTCATCCCACTACCTCTGCTTCCTTTGTTTTTCACCAGTATAGCATAATTATCCCGAAACTACAACTAGCTGTTTTTCTTTTCCGGAAGCTGCGCCAGAACAATTGCCCCAAACATAATCACGCAGCCAAGCAGCTCCCGCACGCTCAACGCCTGCCCCAGAACCAGCCACCCTGCCAGCACGGAAATACAGGACTCCAGACTCATAATCAGGGACGCTACCGTAGGATTCATATCCTTCTGTCCTACAATCTGCAAGGTATAGGCTACCCCGCAGGAAAGCACGCCCGCATAGAGAATCGGCTTCCATGCGGAAAAGATGTCCGCAAGATGCGGTTCTTCTGTCAGAAGCATGACGATTCCCGATAGAATCCCGCACACAAAAAACTGGATGCAGGACATTTTCACGCCGTCTGTAAGCGGTGAGAAATGGTCGATCACCAGGATATGAAAAGAAAACAAAAAGGCGCAGACAAGCACCAAAAGGTCTCCTTTGCCAATCCGAAGTGATTCTGTCATACACAACAGATACAGCCCCACAAGCGCCAGAGCCACCGAAATCCAAATCAGCCTGCCGCACTTTCTGTTCAGGAAAATACCAAGCACCGGCACAATGACGATATAACATGCCGTGATAAACCCGGCCTTTCCCACCGTGGTATACTGAATGCCGAGCTGCTGAAAATTACTGGCTGCAAACAGACAGAATCCACATAAAATTCCTCCTGTAAGAAGTATCTTTTTTTCCTGTTTCTTCTGCTTTTCCGTTTTCGGTTCCTGCTTTGGTTTCTTTCTATTTAAAAATGCAATACACGGTATCAGGACAAATCCTCCGATCAGGCTGCGCACGCAGTTAAACGTAAACGGCTCCACATAATCCATTCCCACGCTCTGCGCCACAAACGCCGACCCCCAGATGGCCGCCGTCAGGAGCAATAACAGTGAATTTCTTACTTGTACTTTTTTCATTCCTTCCTCCTAATTCCGCTGAAATTTTGCTCTGATCTGCATTTCTCCCTGTTCCAGAACTTTTCGCAGTCTTTCGCTCTCTCCCAGAATCCTTTTGAAAATCTCCGCCTCATCTTCAATTCCCTGTCCGTGCGGCACCTGATAGGCTCCCGCATCGCTTCCCAGCGCAAGACAAACGCCCGCTTCATATGCGTCACACAGATTTTTTTCTGCCGATTCACAAATCTTTTTCAGCTCTTCATCCGGAAACCGCCCGCAGCCAATCAGATTCCATATGGTAGCAAGCGTCGGCACCCATACCGCCTGGCTCTGCGCCATTGCCTGTATGCAGTCTTTATCCAGATAATTTCCATGCTCGATGCTGTCCGCTCCTGCCAGAACCGCATCCCGCACTGTTTCCGCCGTATTTACATGCGCCATGACAGAAAATCCCTCCTCATGGGCAATGTGAATCATTTCCCGTATTTCATCCAATGCCAGCGGCGTACCCGTAACAACGCCGAAACACTGAAAATCCATGATCCCTGAAAGCATGATCTTGATAAAATCCCCGCGCCTCTTCTTTACTTCTTCTACCAGCTCCCGGTATTCCTTCATGGTTTCAAATCCCCTGCCCACGATTCCTCCATAATGCCCTTTCTTATGAATGGCAAAAACAGGCGTGCGATAGGTGATTCCGTATTCTTCCGCAATGCTTGCCGCACGTTCAGACACGCCGAGGGCGTCGCCTCCATCCCGTATGAAGGCAACGCCTCTCTTCTGATATTCCCGAAACCATCTGCGGATATTTTCTTCATCCACATGCCCCTTATGCAGTTTTACCGCCTCTTGATAGTTATACCCATTCATAAAAATATGAGCATGACATTCTCCATACATCTCTTTTTTCCCTTCTATTTCTTCCATGTAGCCGGCACAAACAGCACCAGCATCGGAAGCAGCTCCAGTCTTCCCGCCAGCATGTCAAACATCAGCACGATCTTGGAAACTGCCGAAAAACTGCTGAAATTTCCAGCCGGCCCCACCACGTTCAGTCCTGGCCCGATGTTATTTAACGTTGCCGCAACAGCGGTAAAATTTGTCACCAAATCCTTCTCGTCCAGCGTAATAATCAGCAGGGAACACACAAAAATCAACAGATAAATCACGATAAAGGCGTTCACAGAATGCACCACGGCATTTTCCAGGGAATGCCCTTCCATTTTCACTTTCCTTACACTGCGCGGATGGCAGACCCTGCATATTTCTTTCCACGCCCCTTTTAGCAAAATAAGGATTCTGGATACCTTAATACCGCCGCCCGTACTTCCTGCACATGCCCCGATAAACATAATCAATACCAGTATCGTTCTCGCTATCGACGGCCAGCCATTGTAATCCAGCGTTGAATATCCTGTCGTGGTAATAATCGAGGACACCTGAAACGCCGTGTGGTGAAATGCCTGATACACGGACGGGAACTGCGGAATCACACTGATGGTAATCACCAGAATCGAGACTGCGATAATCCCAAGATACGCCCATACCTCTGTACAGGCCAGCGCCTGCCTGGTTCTTCTGCGGAGCAGCAGGTAATACAGATTAAAATTCACGCCAAACAAAATCATTGCCACGGTCACGATGGACTGCTGCAAATCTGTGTATCCCGCCAGTCCGTTATTTTTAATTGCAAATCCTCCCGTACCGGCAGAGCCAAAACTCACGGTAAGCGCGTCAAACAGCGGCATTCCCGCAAGCAAAAGAATTATGATCTGCGCCACGGTCATGCAGAAATAAATCGCATACAGAATCATCGCCGTCGTCCGGATTTTTGGAACCAGCTTGCTCACGCTTGGCCCCGGACTTTCCGCCCGCATGATATACATTCCCGCATTGCCGGACTTTATGGGCAGAATAGCCAGGATAAAGACCAGTACGCCCATTCCGCCAATCCAATGCGTAAAACTTCTCCAGAAGAGATTCGCATGGGAAAGCCCCTCCACATTCGTCAGGATACTGGAACCTGTCGTAGTAAATCCGGAAATCGTCTCAAAAAGCGCATCCACAAAGGAGGGAATATCCCCGGAAATCACAAAAGGCGCCGCTCCGAAAATACTGAGTATGATCCAGCTCAGCGATACGATCACCAGCCCTTCTCTTCCGTAAATTTTTCGGCTCTTTACTTTATGACGCGTCATGAAAAAACCGGTCAGAGCGCACATTCCCATTGTAATTAGATAGGCATAGACCGCAGACTCTCCATACAGGACTGCCACAATCAGCGGCAGCAATAAGAATACAGACTCAAAGCAGCAGACCCAGCCCAGCATTTGTATAATCATTCCGTAATTCATAGCTTCAACTCTCTCAATCCCTCAAAATATCACTGATGTCATTCAATCCTTTATTTGTCGTAATCACCACGACGGAATCGCCCATCATCAGCATATCCTGACCCTTTGGCGTAATAATTTTTCCGTTTCTGTGAATACATCCGATCAGCAGGTTATCTTTCAGCTTCAGGCGCTCAAACGGAATGTTTAAGACCGGGGCGTTTTCCCGGATACAGAACTCCAGAGCCTCCACTTTGTTCCCTACCAGGCGGTACAATGTCTCGACGTTGCTTCCTATGGAATTCTTCATCGCACGGACAAACCGGAGAATATGCTCTGCCGTCACATGCTTCGGATAAATAATGCTGTCCAAATCCAGTTTATTGATTACCTCGTCAAAGGTGATACTATTGATCTTCGTGATGACTTTCATCTTATTCCGCTTGCTTTTCGCGAACAGGGAAAGCAAAATATTCTCCTCATCCATATCCGTCAGTGTGACAAAAGAATCTGCTTTCATCAACCCCTCTTCCATCAAAAGCGCCTGATCCACCCCGTCTCCGCAGATGATCGTCGCCTGCGGAAGACGTTCGCTCAGTTCTTCACAGCGTTTGCGGTCTTTCTCAATAATTTTCACATCGATTCCCATCGCCAGAAGCTGCTTGGCCAGATAAAAAGTAATTTTTCCTCCGCCTACAAGAATGGCGTCCCTGACCTGATTCGTCTGCACCCTGATCTTCTTAAAAAACTGGCTCGCTCTTTTCGGAGAAGCCACCACAGAAATGACGTCCCTCTCCTGCATGATGAAATTGCCGTCCGGAATAATCGTCTCTTCCCCCCGCTCCACGGTACATACCAGCACTTCATTACAGTGTAGTTTTGTCGTGATTTCGCTTACCATCATATGATCGAGAACCGAGCCTTCCGGCACGCGAAACTTCAGTACCTCCGCACGTCCCTTTGCAAAAGTCTCTATCTTAATCGCAGAAGGAAATCTCAGGATGCGCGCCATCTCCACAGATGCGGCAAATTCCGGATTGATAACCATGGCAAGCCCCAGCTCCTCCTGGATATAACGGATCTCCCGGTTATATTCGGGATTCCGCACCCTGGCAATCGTCTGGCAGTCGCCCGCTTTTTTTGCGATCAGACAGCAGAGCATATTCAGCTCATCCGACCCGGTAACGGCAATCAGCAGATCTGCCTTGTCGACCCCCGCCTCCTCCAGTACACTGTGGTCAGTTCCGCTTCCCACGATTCCCATAATATCATATTCATTCACCAGCGCCTGCACCGCGTCATAGCTGGGATCTATCACTGTTACATCATTATTCTCACCACAAAGCTGTTCTGCCAGAGTATCTCCTACCTTGCCGCAGCCTACAATTATAATCTTCATTTTAATCCTCCATCAGATCTTTTACGACCTCTCCCGCAATCATGAGTCCCGCCACAGACGGTACAAAGGAAATACTTCCCGGTAAAGCGCGTCTTCTTCCCTCCGTAAGCGTTTCTTTTGGCCTGCATACCGGTTCCTTTGAGTAAACCACCTTCAGCTTCCGTATCCCTCTGGCTTTCAATTCCTTCCTCATGACCTTCGCAAGCGGGCAGACCGAAGTCTTAAAAATATCAGAAACCTCAAACCTTCCCGGATCGAGTTTATTTCCCGCTCCCATGCTGCTGATGACAGGCGTTCCTGCCTGCTTCGCCCGCATGATGATTTCCAGCTTTGCCGTCACCGTATCCACCGCATCCACCACATAGTCATATTCCGTAAAGTCAAAGGCATCCGCATTTTCAGGCAGAAAAAAGCATTCATGCACCCGTACCGTAATACCGGGATGAATGTCCCGTATCCGTTCTCTCATAACTTCTGCCTTTGGCCTGCCAATGGTAGAATGCAGTGCGATGATCTGCCGGTTGATATTGGACTCTGACACTACATCTTTGTCAATCAAATCCAGGCTTCCCACGCCGCAGCGGGCTAACGCCTCCACGGTATAGCCTCCCACGCCGCCGATTCCAAATACTGCCACCCTGCTGTTTCTCAGCTTTTCTAAGGCGTCCTCCCCGATCAGAAGCCCTGTCCTGCTCAAATATTCTTCCATAGCGTCTCCTACAGCCCCAGGATTTTCTCGACCAGCTCCACAGCGTCACTAATACATCCGTCACAGCTTCTTAAAACTTTTCCCGTACCAATGCCTTTTAATTCTTTGCAGATCACGCTTCCGTTTTTTGTCCCGAATTCCTTCACGATCGCCTTCGAAAGCTGATAAGTCTTTCCTTTTGTCGTCGGATTTTCCACATTCTTACTGCTGTTTTTCAGCCCCGCCAGTATCACGGCCCCCGATACGGCCCCGCAGGTACACTCCATACCGCCCATCCCGGCTCCAAAGCCCTCGCCCAGCGCAAACACGATATTTTCATCCGCATCTACCGCATCCGCAAACGCGCATACGACCGCCTGGCAGCAATTCATTCCTTTCTTATGATTGTCTAATGCTTTCTGTATTCGATCTGACATAATTTTCCCTCTCTTTATGCAATTGCAAGAAGCGATAAAGATAACAAATATCTGTATCGCTTCTATGATTTCTGATAGCAGTGCCGCTATGAAAAGGATTATACCACTGTTTTTCAGATTATACTATATAAATTTTTTTTACATTTTTAAGATTTCCGGTCATTTTGAGTTTCCGTCTGAAAGCTACATGGATTTTCTCTCCGCGATCTCCGCCATCTTCGCATCATTCAGACGGGTATCCCCATGCACACGGCTGTATGACAGATAACCGTTCATCCGGTCGATCTTTGTCAGATTTCTGGAACCGCATTTCGGGCAGACGTCCATCTCCAGTTCTTCATAACCACAATCGTCGCAGTAGGCCAGGGACAGATTTACCCCTTCATAATAGCCAAGCTCCATTGCCCTTCGGATCAGGCTTTTGATTGCCTCGATGTTATAGCTGATCGGATAACGGACATACTGGATTTTTCCGCCGTTGCACAGCTCCCAGAAACGCCCTTCCAAATCCTGCTTTTCGATCGGGGTAATGTCCTCGGTCACATGACAGTGGAAACTGTTGCTCACATACGGCCTGTCGGAGACATTTTCCACGATACCGTACATTTTCCGGAACTGCTCTACCTGCAAACCGCAGAGACTTTCTGCCGGCGTACCATAAATGGCATACAGCCAGCCATCCTCCTCTTTAAACTGCGTTACCTTTTTATTGATGTATTCCAGAACCTCCAGCGCAAACTCACCGTCCTCCGCAATGGATTTTCCATTGTACAGTTCCTGAAGCTCATTTAACGCTGTAATTCCAAAAGAGGAAGTCATGGGCTTTAACAAAGGCTTAATCCGGTCATGCGGGTCCAGATGCCCTCCGTAAAACCCTCCCTCGCAGTAGGCCAGAGGATTCGTGGAAGCCCGCATATTTCCAAGATATTCATACGTTCTGATATGCAGGTTCCGAATCATTTCCAGATAATAATCCAGCACCTCATAAAAATCCCTGCTCTCCGAGCGGGACTTTGCCAGAATCATCGGCAGATGCAGGCTTACCGCCCCCACATTAAATCTTCCGACAAAAACCGGCCTGTCCTCTTTATCCGCCGGATACATGCCGCCTCTCTCGTACCAGGGACTCAAAAACGCGCGGCACCCCATCGGGCTTATAACCTTTCCATACTGCTTATACATACTGGAGATATAACCCTTCCCCGTCATAGACAGCCAGTCCGGGTACATCGTCTTTGCGGAACACTGGATTCCCGCCTCAAAAACATCCTCGCATTCTCCACCCTGCCCGTGGAGTTTCTCATCATACAGAAATACAATCTTCGGAAAGAGCACTGGTTTACGGTTGCCCGGCTTGCCCTGTCCCTTCTGGTGTACTTCCAGAAGAGAAATACATGCCATTTTTGCAAAACGCTCCGTCCCAAGCCCCAGTGTAACGGTTACAAACGGATAATCTCCTCTGGACGATCCTACCGTATTCAGCTTGTACTCGATGCCCTGCCAGCCCTGCTCAAAGTCGCGTTTCACCTTGTCCATGGCATAAGTCTCTGCTTTCTTTGCATATCCGCTCCAGGACGGATCTCCGTACTTTAAGAATTCTTCTGTGTATTTTTTATAACTCTTCTCCGCATAAGGCGCCAGCACCTTATCCACCTCCGGCACGGTAAAACCACCGTACTGCTGTGCCGCGGTGCTCAGAATGATATCCCCCATGACGTCAAACGCCGTATCCAGCGTCTTTGGCTCATTATACCACACATTTCCCATCTCAAAGCCGCCTTTTAACACGGCCGCCACATCAAAAAGGCAGCAGTTCATGGTGTCCAGTCTGGCGGACTGGTCATGAATATAAATGTACCCATCCTTGCACGCCTGTAACTCATCCCGCGTCATAAAAAACTTCCGGTACAGTTCTTTGTTCAGCTCATTGAAGATCAGGCTCCGCTTGGTGGCCACCAGCGCACTGTCCGTATTCGCATTGCTCTTATCGCCGATATAGCGGATAGACTGGCTCTTTGTATACACGTCATCCATCATGTGAATAAAATCCTGCTTATAGTTCCGGTAATCCCGGTAGCTTTTTGCCACCGCCGGATTCACCTGATCCAGCGAACCCTCCACGATATTGTGCATTTCCGCGATCGTGATACCCTCTTTTCCAAAAGACTCTGCCTTTTCCTTCGCGGTTTTGCACAGAAATTCTATCTCTTCCTCGGAGAACTTATAAAGAATTCTCGCCGCCGATTTATTCACCGCCGCAATAATTTTATCCACATTGAATTTTTCCTTCGTCCCATCTTTTTTAATCACATACATCTCTTGCATTCTCCTCACCATATTTAGTACTGTATTTCAATATTTTTCTTCTTTTTTTACTAGATGTTGTTTTTTAGTATATGCCAAAATACAGTAAGTGTAAAGGGGTATTTTCCGGCCGGCCGGATATTTTTTCAAAAACAGGATTGACATTTTAAATTTGTCCGCTATAATTAGGGACATGAAAACAATCCGTTGCAACTATTGTTTCTGCCTATTAACCGGAACATATATATCAAAGGAGATATTGTCAGGTTTCACCTGACGGTATCTCCTTTTTATTTTCCGTATTCACGCAATGAAATGAGGAGGGAATTATGATGAATGAAGAAATTTTAAATGCCATAAACGGGCAGTTGTTTGCCGTCTGGTTTCTGATCGGCGCCGCTCTGGTTTTCTGGATGCAGGCCGGTTTCGCAATGGTCGAAGCCGGTTTCACCCGCGCGAAAAATACCGGCAATATCCTGATGAAAAACCTGATGGACTTCTGTATCGGAACCATCGTATTTATTCTGATCGGATTTGGTTTACTTCTGGGGGAAGATCTGGTGGGCCTGATCGGGAAACCCGGATTTGATATTTTTACAAGTTATGAGAACTTTGACTGGTCGAACTTTGTATTCAACCTTGTATTCTGTGCGACAACCGCAACCATCGTATCGGGCGCAATGGCTGAACGAACCAAATTTTTATCCTATTGTATCTACTCCGCTGTTATCTCTGCCCTGATTTATCCCATCGAGGCTCACTGGATCTGGGGCGGCGGCTGGCTGGCACAAATCGGGTTCCACGATTTTGCCGGCTCCTGTGCAATCCACATGGTCGGCGGTATCAGCGCTTTGATTGGCGCCAAGATTCTTGGACCCCGCATCGGAAAATTCGAAAAAGATAAATCCGGAAAAATCACAAAGGTAAATGCTTTTCCCGGCCACAACCTTCCGCTTGGATGCCTGGGATGCTTTATTCTGTGGCTTGGATGGTACGGATTTAACGGAGCGGCGGCGACTTCCGTAGAACAGTTGGGCTCTATCTTTCTTACCACCACGGTCGCTCCGGCTGTCGCAACGGTCGTCTGCATGATATTCACCTGGATTCGATACGGGAAACCGGATATTTCCATGTGCCTGAACGCCTCCCTTGCAGGTCTGGTAGCGATTACTGCCGGCTGTGACGTCACCGACGCTTTCGGTTCTCTCATGATCGGAGCCGTAGCGGGACTTCTGGTTATCTTTGGCGTATGGCTTCTGGATCATGTCCTGCATATTGATGATCCGGTAGGCGCTGTAGCGGTTCACTGCTGCAATGGTATCTGGGGTACGATTGCCGTAGGACTGTTTGCGACTACTTCCGCACCCGGCAACGACCAGCTCGCCGGCCTGTTCTATGGCGGCGGTGTAAAGCTTCTTGGACTCCAGCTTCTTGGAATTCTCTCCGTTGCCGCATGGACTGCCGTTACCATTACCCTGACATTCCTGGTCATTAAAGCAACCGTTGGTCTGCGTGTCTCGGAAGAAGAAGAGATTGTCGGTCTGGACGCGACCGAACACGGACTGCCCTCTGCTTACGCCGGCTTTAGCATTATGGATATTGCGAATACGATGACAATGGAAGTCAATGAGCACACCCTTCTCGGAAAGGATGAAGATGTGGCTTCTCCAAAGCCCCAGGCAAATGTTCCTGTGAAATCCGCAAATAAACCTTCCGAGACTGCGACTGGTATCTATAAAGTTTCTATTATCGCCAAACTTTCCAGATATGACGCACTGAAGAAGGCAATGAACGATATTGGCGTAACCGGCATGACTGTCACACAGGTCATGGGCTGCGGCGTTCAGAAAGGAGCCGGTGAAAAATACCGAGGCGTCGAGCTGGACGCTACCCTGCTTCCAAAAGTACAGGTCGACGTCATTATCGGCAATATCCCTGTCCAGACCGTCATCGAAGCTGCGAAAAAAGCGCTTTATACCGGACATATCGGCGATGGAAAGATTTTCGTCTACAATGTGAATAAAGTCATAAAAGTCCGTACCAGTGAAGAAGACCTGGAGGCTCTTATGGACGTCGAGTAGATATTTCCAGATTCTTGATGGCATATCTAAAAGAAAAAAGGACACACTATCCAAAAAAGGAGGTGTGTCTTTTTATGAATCAGTATGTATCAATCATAGACGTTTATGCAAGAGAAATCCTGGATTCCAGAGGGAATCCTACGGTAGAAGTAGAAGTTATGGCTGAAAACGGCGTCGTCGGCAGAGCCGCCGTTCCATCCGGGGCATCCACCGGACAATTCGAAGCCGTAGAGCTTCGCGACGGTGAAAAACGCTACGGAGGTCTTGGAGTCGAGACAGCCGTTCATCATGTAAATTCCGTTCTGGCCGATTCCATTATCGGTGAAAATGTACTGGAACAGAAGAAAATTGACCAAAAACTGATCCGTGCAGATGGAACAGCCAACAAATCCGCTCTGGGCGCAAACGCCATTCTGGGCGTTTCTATGGCGGTGGCCGACACGGCGGCAAAAGTCTTAAATCTTCCTCTCTTCCGCTACCTGGGCGGAATGCACGCGCATCTTCTCCCGGTTCCCATGATGAATATTCTCAACGGAGGGTGTCATGCGGATAATACTGTCGATTTACAGGAATTTATGATTATGCCTGTGGGCGCAGAAGATTTCCGCGGACGCCTGCAAATGTGCGCTGAGATCTATCATACCCTGAAACATCTGTTAAAAGAGCGGGGACTCTCTACGGGTGTGGGAGATGAAGGCGGATTCGCCCCTGACCTTCCGAATTCCACCGCAGTCCTGGAGCTGATCTGTGAAGCTGTGGAGCGAAGCGGATACCGTATGAAAGATGACGTCGTGATCGCTCTGGACGCAGCGGCAAGCGAGCTGTATGAAGAGGAAAACGGGCAGTATTATTTCCCTGGCGAGGGTGTTCGCAGAACTTCGGATGAAATGGTCAGCTACTATGAAGATCTCGTAAATAAGTTTCCAATCGTCTCGATTGAGGATGGCCTTTTTGAAGATGACTGGGCGGGCTGGCAGAGACTGACGGACGTCCTGGGCGACCGCATTCAGCTCGTTGGCGACGATCTCTTTGTCACCAATACCGGGCGGCTGAAGCGCGGAATTGAACTGGGCGCGGCGAATGCCATTTTGATAAAAGTCAATCAGATCGGCACTCTGACAGAAGCCTTTGACGCAATCGAGATGGCACAGCGCGCCGGATACCGCACCATCATTTCCCACCGTTCCGGAGAAACAGAAGATACGATGATCTCTGATATTGCGGTGGCGGTAGGCGCAGGGCAGATCAAAACGGGCGCTCCCTGCCGTGGAGAACGTACCGCAAAGTACAATCAGCTTTTACGAATCGAAGAACAAATTTCATTTTAAAACAGGAGCAGATGCAGAATATTTCTATCCCGCATCTGCTCCTTCTTATATATCCATCAGTTTTCTTATCTCGTCCGTAATCTCACCTTCCACACGGCAGTGGATCAGGAGATTGAAAAGTCTGTACAGGGCAGGCTGTCCTGCATATTCTTCACGCCTTTTGCGAAAATAGGGAGTCAGTTCCCCCCGCGCCTCTTCGACGCTTGACGCCTGATGAAGCTCCTGCACCAAATCATCCGGTGCGTTCAGTTCTTTCAACGCTCGCGCGCACGCATGACAGTATTCTGCTTCTGAAATCAGAGGACATTCTGATTTACAGGTCATTTTAATCTGAACTGCCTGTTTTACAAGTTCCGGTATCATCTTTATTTCTTTAACAGGAGAGACTTTCCTGTCATTTCCTCTGGCTGCTCCATGCCCATCATCTCGATCAGTGTCGGAGCGATGTCCGCCAGGCATCCGCCCTCTCGCAGCGTATAATCGCTGTCATAGTTTACGAGAATAAACGGTACCGGATTCGTGGTGTGCGCAGTAAACGGCGCGCCTGTTCCATAGTCTACAAGCTGCTCTGCATTCCCGTGATCTGCACAGATAAACATCTGTCCGTCCACGGATTTCAGCGCTTCAACTGCCTTTCCTACGCATTCATCTACTGCCTCTACCGCCTGAATCGCCGCGTTTTCGATTCCTGTATGACCTACCATATCCGGATTTGCGAAGTTGATGATAATGACGTCATATTTGCCCGATTGGATCGCTTCTACCAGTTTATCGCACACCTCGTATGCGCTCATCTCCGGTTTCAGGTCATAAGTCGCCACCTTCGGGGATTTTACAAGAATTCTATCTTCTCCCTCGTTCGGCTCTTCTACGCCGCCGTTAAAGAAAAAGGTAACATGCGCATATTTCTCCGTCTCCGCAATTCTGGCCTGCGTCTTTCCGTTTGCCGCCAGAAATTCGCCAAACGTATTTGTAATCGATACCTTGTGGAAAGCCACCTCTTTGTTTGGAATCGTTTCGTCATATTCTGTAAAGCATACATATGTCAGAGCCAGTTTCTTATCCCTTGCAAATCCGTCAAACTCATCACAGCAGAATGCACGGCTGATCTCTCTTGCACGGTCCGGGCGGAAGTTAAAGAAGATAATCGAATCTCCGTCTTTGATCGTAGCTACCGGCTCGCCGTTTTTCTGTACGACGGTCGGAAGCATGAACTCATCGTTCTTTCCATCTTTATAAGACTGCTCTACCGCACACACGCAGCACGCAGCCGTCTGTCCCACGCCTTTTACCATCGCATTGTAAGCCAGCTCTACTCTGTCCCAGCGGTTGTCACGGTCCATTGCATAGTAACGTCCCATAACGGAAGCGATCTCTCCAACGCCGATTTTCTTCATCTCATCGCTTAACTGCTGCACGAAATCCTTACCGGATGTAGGCGGTGTGTCACGCCCGTCCAGAAAACAGTGCACATAGACTTTATCCAGCCCTTCTCTTTTTGCCAGCTCCAAAAGGCCATACAGGTGCGTATTGTGACTGTGTACGCCGCCATCCGAAAGCAGTCCGAACATATGAAGCGCAGAACCGTTTTCCTTTGCATTTCTTACTGCATGAAGAAGCGCTTCGTTTTTAAAGAAATCACCGTCCTGAATCTCTTTTGTAATTCTGGTAAGTTCCTGATATACGATACGGCCTGCACCCATATTCAGGTGTCCTACCTCTGAATTTCCCATCTGCCCATCCGGAAGCCCGACTGCCATTCCGCTGGCATTTCCCTGTACAAACGGACACTCCGCCATCAGCCTGTCCATCACAGGTGTATTCGCCTCCGCCACTGCGTTTCCCTGTGTCTTTTCATTCAAACCATATCCATCCAGAATCATTAAAACCGTAGGTTTTTTACTCATGTTTTTTCTCCTTTATTGAAATAGAATTTCTATATCTCTTCTAACTTTTTATTGTACATGATTTCTTTGGTTTCGTCAATTTGTAATCCGGGTTTTTCTGACTATTCTGGTTTGACAGGGAGGTCGCTTGCGCCGGACAGTTACGAAGCCGATGGTTTACAGGCTTACCCCGGACGTCGGAATACCTGC
>CALCMD010000032.1 GCA_937965795.1 uncultured Lachnospiraceae bacterium
TGTTATCCCGGTATAAGGGATAACCCTGAATACATGGAAAGGAGGCATAAGCCGTATGAAACAAAGAAAAACGGTGGAGGATTATCTGAAAGCCGTGTATTTGCTGCAAAAGCAAAACGGCTCCGTACGTGGTGCGGATATTGCAGCAGAGCTTCATGTGTCGCGTCCCACAGTTTCCGTTTCGCTGAAAGAGTTGGAAAAAGAAGGCTATCTTTTCTTAGACGGTGCGCGGGAAGTGCATCTGACAGATAAGGGGCAAACCGTTGCCAGAGAAACTTATGAGCGCCACCAGACCTTCCAGTCCCTTTTAGAAGACCTGGGCGTGGATGGGAAAACTGCGGCGGAGGATGCCTGCCAAATGGAACATGCCGTAAGTCCGAAAAGTTA
The DNA here is from genome assembly GCA_937965795.1 of uncultured Lachnospiraceae bacterium. GTDB lineage: Bacteria > Bacillota > Clostridia > Lachnospirales > Lachnospiraceae > Hominisplanchenecus_A. The sequence continues at coordinate 388 of CALCMD010000032.1, forward strand.
TGAGGCGCTGAGAAGGTGGACAAACAGAAAGAAGGCAAGCGGCTGTGAATAATGCAATGCAATCCCTTTTTTACGGTTTTACATCAGTGCTGCTTGTGATAGCGGTTGCCGCTCTGTGTACAGGCGTTAAGAAAGTGATGAAAAAAATAACAAAAGGCGGACGAAAATATGATGATCAATAAACGGCTCATCGGTACCGTTGCCGAGAGCAAAAAATACATAGCGGGAAATGTAATTCTACAGTGGTGCTCCCTTACGGCGAACATTGCCCTGATGCTCAGTATTTCCCGAATGCTTGCAGAGCTTTTCAGGGGTTCGGCCTCGGTGCAGCTTTTCACAGTGACGGGAATCGTTGTAATTTTGGCGTTGGCAGTCCGGTTTTTCTGCTCCATCGGGGCCGCCAAAATGGGGTACTTCTCCTCCAAAGCAGTCAAAAAGTCTTTGCGTGAGAAGATCTATCAAAAGCTTTTGCGGTTGGGAAGCTCCTACAACGAACAGGTGAAAACTTCGGAAGTGGTGCAGGTGGCGGTGGAAGGCGTCGATCAGCTGGAAACCTATTTCGGCGCGTATCTGCCGCAGTTTTTCTATGCCATGCTGGCGCCGCTCACACTGTTTATCGTACTGTGTTTTGTGAATGTCGCGGCGGCGGTAGTGCTGCTTATCTGCGTGCCGCTGATCCCTGTAGCCATTGCGGCGGTGCAGACCTGGGCCAAAAAACTGCTCTCTAAATACTGGGGACAGTATACGGAATTGGGCGACACTTTCCTTGAAAATTTGCAGGGGCTCACCACTCTCAAAATCTATCAGGCGGATGCGTTTAAACAGCAGGAAATGAACGAGCAGGCGGAAAAATTCCGAAAGATCACCATGAAGGTGCTGACCATGCAGTTAAACTCCATCACCATTATGGACCTGATCGCGTACGGCGGTGCGGCACTGGGCGTCATCATGGCGGTGACCCAGTACCAGAGCGGAGGAGTTTCTCTTGAGGGATGTCTGCTGATTATCCTGCTGGCGGCGGATTTCTTTATTCCCATGCGGCAGCTGGGTTCCTTTTTCCATATTGCCATGAACGGCATGGCGGCCAGCGACAAGATTTTCCGACTGCTGGATTTAGAAGAAACCAAGCCGGAAATCACCGAAAGCTTTCCTTCGGGACACACCATCCGCTGTTCCGGTCTCTCCTTCTCCTATGAGCCGGACCGGGAGATCCTCCATAGCGTTGATCTTACCTTCCCGCAGGGCAGCTTTACGGCGCTGGTGGGAGAAAGCGGCTGCGGTAAATCCACACTGGCTTCGATCCTGATGGGAAGAAACAAAGGATATACCGGAAGCGTTTCGGTGGGCGGCGTGCCCCTTTCCTCCATTCAGGAAGAAAGCCTTCTGCGAAACATCACCTATATCAGCCACCAAAGCTACCTGTTCAAGGGCACGGTGCGGGAGAACCTGCTTATGGGAAAACCCGGCGCTTCCGATGAAGAACTGTGGGCAGTGCTTTCCCGGGTAAACCTCGCAGAATTTTTAAAAGCGGAACAGGGGCTGGATACCCGGCTTTTGGAAAAAGCGTCCAATCTTTCGGGCGGGCAGTGCCAGCGGCTGGCGCTTGCAAGGGCGCTTTTGCATGACAGCCCTGTCTATATTTTTGATGAAGCCACCTCCAACATCGATGTGGAGAGCGAAAACGATATTATGCGTGAAATTCATGAACTGGCAAAAAGCAAAACGGTAATCCTCGTTTCCCACCGGCTTGCCAATGTAGTGGGCGCCGACCATATTTATGTGCTGGATCACGGAATCGTTGCGGAAAGCGGTTCACATGAGGAATTACTTGCCCACCACGGCCTGTATGAACGGCTGTGGAGTGCCCAGCAGACATTAGAGCAATTTGGAAAGGAGCGTGCAAGCGTATGAAAAAGCGAAGCGGATTTGCTGTGATGGCACGGCTGATCGGGCTGGTAAAACCTCTGAGCGGCTATATGTCACTGGCTGTTTTGATGGGGCTCGTCGGGCATTTGTGCGCCGCCTTTATCACCATTTTCGGCGGATACGGTGTGCTGGCAGCCCTTCGGTTTGAAGTACCTTTTACTCTGACAACGGTTTTTATTTCCGTTCTTGTCTTCGCCCTTCTCCGGGGATTTTTGCGGTATGCGGAGCAGGCGTGCAACCACTTTATCGCATTTAAATTACTGGCACTTTTGCGCGACCGGGTGTTCCGCGCACTGAGAAAGCTCTGCCCGGCAAAGCTGGAAGGCCGGGACAAGGGGGATCTGATCTCGGTGATCACCTCCGATATTGAACTGCTGGAGGTGTTTTATGCTCACACCATCTCACCGGCTGCCATCGCGCTGTTGTTTACCATTGTCATGTGCCTGTTCATCGGCTCGTTTCACTGGATCCTGGGCGTGATTGCGCTGGCGGCCTATCTGATCGTGGGAATCGTGATTCCAATTGTGATATCCAGATGCAGCGGGGATGACGGACTGCGTTTCCGCACCAGATCCGGTGAGCTTTCGGGCTTTGTGCTGGACAGCCTGCGGGGGCTTTCCGAAATCCTCCAGTATGGACAGGGAAAAAAGCGCCTTTCCAAAATGAATGAAAAGACGGATGAACTCTCCCGAGACGAAGAAAAGATGAAACGCACTGCCGGGCGAAATACAGCGGTTACCAATACGGTGGTGTTAACATTTGATCT
>CALCMD010000033.1 GCA_937965795.1 uncultured Lachnospiraceae bacterium
TGTGGTGATTTTTTTAAATTTACCTCTTGACAAAAGTCATTACATATCAGTCTTTACAACTGTCTTGTCAGTAATCTACTCTATCATACCCCTTCCCCGAAAGCAAGTCATGTTTACACAAAAGGATTTACAATTTTCTCCGTTTAGTGTATTCTTTCCTTTAGAAACGAAAAAAGCAGAGGCTGAGTACATATGAACTTCAAACGGGACAAACTACACAATTTTTATATTTCTTTTGCAATCATCACGGCGTGCTTCGCCGGACTTGCTTTTCTGATCTACCCGGTCTTTCCGAAAACACCTGCATCTCCTGCTCTTCTGGCGCATACCGGACAGACAGAGCAGTTTTTGAAAACTGAAACAGAATCTTTTCCGGAAATGACAGATGAGACGGATACCGAAACTTCTGCCGGGACAGAAAGTGAAACATCTGTGGAAACAGATCTTCAGGTTTTATCAGAACCCACAGAGACGGATTCCGAATATATACTGGCAGAGCCCTCCGTCAAAGATTCCTCCGATATGATCACAGAATACGCACCCGGTTCGCCCTATGCGGATTATAAAGACTCTTCCTGTATCCTTGAAACGGAAACGCTCAAAATTTCCCAGATGCAGCCAAATTATCTGGCCGACCTGACCGGGATTTCTCTTTCCTGGGAACACCTGGAGGAAGAACTCATCTCTATGACGGATAGCTATTCGGGCAATTGGGCAGTCTATGTGAAGAATCTTACAAACGGAGAGTCCATAAGCGTCAACTCCCATCCAATGGAATCTGCCAGCCTGATTAAGCTCTATATTATGGGCGCCGTCATGGAACAGATTCATAACGGAACTTTAGAAGAGACAGATACGATCGATCATCTGCTAAACGAAATGATTACCGTAAGTGATAACGAAGCTTCCAATGAGCTGGTACGCTATTTGAGCAAAGACCACGACCACGAGGACGGCCTGACCTGTGTGAACAGTTTCGCCAAACGCCACGGCTTTGAGGATACGCAGCAGGTAAACGGCCTGGAGGACTCCCGTCTCCGGCATAATCCTTCGCTGATCAACGAAACATCCGCCAGAGACTGCGGCGAACTGCTTGCCGACATCTACGACGGTACGCTGGTTTCCCATCTGGCTTCCAGAAAAATGGAGGATCTGCTGCTTGACCAGCAATCGACCTACAAAATCCCCGCTGCGCTGCCCAACAATGCTGTCTGCGCAAACAAGACCGGAGAAGTCAGCGACGCTGAGAATGACGCCGCGATCATCTACTCTCCGGGCGGGGACTATATCTTATGTATCATGTCCGGCAAATGGAGCAGCGGCAACGAAGCGATCTCCCATATCCGCGACATTTCAAGAATCGTATACAACCACTTTAACCCGCCGGAAGCCTCGCAATATGAGATTTTCACGGCTTCTGATTAAAAGCAGGAGGTACTCACGCATGTTTCGAGTCTGGGGAAAAATCTTTAAAAACAACCGAATGATTGCCGATACCGTCGTAGAGGACGCCACGATCGACACCAGAACCCACAAAGTATTCCGCGCTCTGGAAGAAATGTGCTATATCTTCGATCTTGGCAAACCAATCTGGCTGGATTCCACCATCAAAGAATTTAAACGGCATGATAAAGCGCGGTTTTATCAGGACAATTTCATCGAACAGATTGATTTTGACTATCTGGAATTTCATGTGATTGAAGAAGATTAAAAAAGGGAGACGCGGGAAATCCATCCACAGCGTCTCCTCTTCTTTTCTTTTTTACAGCCTCTTTAACAGCTCTTCTCTTTCTTTTTCGTATCCGGGTTTTCCAAGCAGAGCAAACATGTTTCTCTTATAGCTCTCAACTCCCGGCTGGTTAAACGGATTTACGCCCAGAAGGTATCCGCTCACGCCGCAGGCAAATTCGAAGAAATAGAACAGCTCGCCTAAATAGTACTCGTTCTGTTCCGGGATGTTGATGACCAAATTCGGTACATTTCCATCCGTATGTGCAAGAATGGTTCCGTTCATAGCGCTCTTGTTTACAAAATCAACCGTCTTTCCCGCCAGATAATTCAGCCCGTCCAGATCTGTCGGTTCCTCCCCGATCACCAGTTCACAGCGTGGTTTTTCCACGTTCATTACGGTCTCGAACATAATACGGCTTCCGTCCTGAATGAACTGTCCCATAGAGTGAAGGTCTGTAGTAAGGTCTACAGATGCAGGGAAGATACCCTTCTGGTCCTTTCCTTCTGACTCACCGTATAACTGTTTCCACCACTCGGATACATAGTGAAGGCTCGGTTCGTAATTCGCCAGTATCTCGACTAATTTTCCTTTTCTGAGCAGGATATTCCGAACTGCTGCATATTTCAGCGCGTCATTTTCTGCAAAATCAGCTTCCATTGCACGTTTTCTTCCGGCTGCCGCACCTTCCATGAGCTTGCTGACGTCAGCGCCGCTGACTGCGATTGGGAGCAGACCTACCGCGGTCAGCACAGAAAATCTTCCGCCTACGTCATCCGGAACTACAAAGCTCTCATATCCTTCTTCTGTCGCCAGGTTCTTTAAGGCTCCTCTTGCTTTGTCCGTCGTTGCATAGATTCTCTTTGCCGCCTCTTCTTTTCCATATTTTTTCTCCAGCATCTCTTTAAAGATACGGAATGCGATGGCCGGCTCAGTCGTCGTTCCTGATTTTGATATGATATTCACAGAATAATCTCTGTCTCCGATGACGTCGATCAATTGTGCTAAATAGGTGCTGCTGATGCTGTTTCCTACGAAATAGATTTCCGGCGTCTTACGGATTTCCTTTGAAACCATGTTGTAGAATCCATGACGAAGAAATTCAATCGCCGCTCTTGCTCCCAGATAGGAACCGCCGATCCCAATCACGACCAGCACTTCACTGTCTGCTTTTATCTTTTCGGCCGCCTTCTGGATTCTCTCAAACTCTTCTTTATCGTAATTTACAGGCAAATCAATCCATCCCAGGAAATCGTTTCCAGCGCCTGTCCTGCCAACCAGAACTTCTTTGGCGTCCCCCACCAGCTTTTCCATCGGTAACAGCTCGTTCTCACCGATGAAGCTCATAGCTTTCGAATAATCAAACGTAATTTTCTCTGCCATTTTAAACACTCCTTTGTTGTATTTATTGCCGGCAGACCAGAATCTGCCCGCATTCATCCCCCATTCTAGCAAAATCGCCGCCTTTTATCAAGGTAAAATGTAAAAGTATTTCTTTAAAGGAATTCTTTTAACACCTCCCGGATGACTCTCTCCTGCTCCGCTGGGTCCATTTGTTTTAGAATTTCCGCATTTTGCTCTTTTTTATTCTCTGCGGCCGCACTTTCCGCAATTCCTTCTTTCAATTTCGTCAGGTTTGCTTTCAGTTCCCGTTTATCCCTCTGCGCCTGTGTTTCCACATTTTTATCCCGCCGTTTCCTGTCCTGCATGTTCTTTACAGACTGGAAAGGCTTTTTCTCCGCCGCAGACGGCGCTGCTGCGGATAAATCTACCATCTGCACCGTCTGGGTGCTGCTGTTGGTAAACATGCTGCGAAGCCCTGTCTCCAGATATTTCCGCTTATACCCCGTATCCGTCACACCATACGTCCCGGCGATCAGAAGTGTCGTCGCCAGAAGCGCCCACAGATAATTCTGCCGCACCGTCTGCGCCGCCCCCAACATTCCCGCCAGGTACCATCCTCCAATTCCAATCAGGGCGCACAGGATAAATGCCGCGCCGCCCAGCCGGTACCAGGTGTGCAGGTTCATGCCCCAATATTTATATTCCATCAGGCTCTTCTGAATAAATGCCTGAATACTTTCCGTCCCTGTCTGCGTTCTTCGGTACATATTGTATTTCTGTTTCAGATGTTTCATATATTTCCCTTTTGCAAATGCCGGATTTTCCATATCCCGAATCAGTTTTCCATAGATGACACGTAAAATGATCTGGCTTGCCGCCCCCAAAATCCCCAGTGCCGCCATTCCGTAAAGTAAAAAGTTCTGCTGCATGAATTGTAACATAAGAATCCCCCTTCTGCCGCCCTCTGCGTGCGGTCTGCCTTTTTTCACCGTCATTATAGCTCCGCCTTTTCCGTTTGCAAAGCAAAATCGTCCGACAAAAAACGCCCGAAAACCTCAGTTTTTCGGGCATTTTTAAGATGAACCCCATCGAAAAGGGCAGATTCATGTTTTACTTTAAAAGGGTGACAAACTTCTCGACCAGCTTCACACTGTGTTCCACCGCAAGCTTCTCAAACGCCGGATAATCCATCGTTGCGCTGTCGTCCGCTTTATCTGAAATGGCTCGAACCACAACAAAAGGAACCCCGTTTAAGAAAGCCGCCTGCGCGATCGCCGCCCCCTCCATCTCGGTACAATATCCGTCGAAATTTTCCGATATTTTCTCTTTGACCGCCTGATCCGATACAAACTGGTCGCCGCTGACGATACGCCCCTGAAAGACCTGAATTTCCGGATTAACCTCTTCACACGCTTTCTTCGCAAGCGCCGCAAGCCTGTCATCCGCCGCAAAAGAGAATACATCCATCTGTGGAATCTGACCCAGCGGGTAGCCAAACCCCACGGCGTCCATGTCATGATGCACCAGATCGGTGGAGATTACCAGGTCCCCGATGTTGATTTCTGCTTTGAGGGAACCCGCAATTCCCGTGTTCACTACTTCCGTCACCCCGAACTCATCGATCAGAATCTGCGTGCAGACCGCCGCATTGACCTTTCCGATTCCGCTTCGCACCACGACGGCTTCCCGTCCGCACAGCGTACCCTCACAGAAATTCATTCCTGCCTTCTTCACTTCCCTTATGATCTTCATATCTTTTTTCAGGACATTCACTTCTACTTCCATTGCCCCTATGATTCCCGTTTTTCCCATTTGATACCTCCAGGTTTTATCTTACTGATTCTAAAGGGGAGTATAGCAGAATTTCGCATTCTTTAAAACCTTAAATTTTTTTCTTATGCAAATACATCCCAAAACCGGAATCTAAGCTTCTTTCCGGCAGGAAGCTCACGATATACCCCGTGACATATCTTCTGATACATCCTCCACGCAAATTCCCGTTCTTCCTCCGTCATCTCTTCCGGGCCGAAATTTGCCCGCATCGCCAGATCGACAAGCTCTGAAAACGCTTCTTTATCCAGCCACGAAAACCTCTCTGCCACATGCTCCGGGTATTGTTCTTCCCCGCAGTCCACATCATCCTCAAATCCCGCCAGCGCCAATACGCCGCAGACGTCGCAGAAAATCTCCCTTACGCCCTCTTTCTTTTTCTTCTTTAAAATCACTCTTCTTCTGCCGCCGATTCCGGCAGAGAAAACCAGGAAAAGCAAGCATATCCAGAACGCCCCTCGTAGAATCCCCGTGCCGCCCTCCGCTTTTTTCTCTGTCTCCGTCTCTGTTTCTGTTTCCCTCTCCCTGTGCGCCTGTGAGTCTCTCAGATTTCCTTCCTCCGTATACGCTTCCGCCTTTTCCTCCTCCATATGCGTATATCCCGGCGTCACCTCCACCGGAACCCATCCCTGGCTGTCCATATAAACCTCCGTCCAGGCATGTGCCCGGCTGTCTTTGACACTGGCGCTGTATGCCTGTCCGTCTTTTTTGAAATCCTGCGCCGACACAATATATCCCGTCGCATATCTGGCCGGAACGCCATACATCCGAAACATCAGCGTAGCGGCGGTCGCGAAATGTACACAGTATCCTTCATGCTTTTCAAACAGAAAATAATCCACGAAATCCTGATCCTCCGGATATCTCCCCACGTTCAGGTTATAGGAAGCATTCTGCTCCAGATAATTCACAATGAACGCACGCAGTCCCTCCAGGCTGTCCGGACGCCAGGAATTACAGACCTCCCGCAGACGTGTCAGTTTCTCCTCCGGATAAGAAGTATACTTTTCATAGATGGAGCCGTAATACTCCTCTCCCAGATCAAAAGGCAGCATCCACCGTTCGCTCCACAGGCCGATCTGCTTTCTTTTATAATAACGATAGGAATACTCCCCTTCCTGTTTCTCCTCAAGTCTTGAAAAATACGGCATATAATCATATTCCTCCGTATCCTCTTCCAGCTTTATCTTCATCATTTCCGGACCGGGCAGCTCCCTTTCCTCCGCCAGTGAAAGAATCCTGTCAAAGTACTCCTCCCGCATCCTTTCTTCCTCCGGATCATCCGATTCCACCCATCTTTTGCCCGTATACTCCGCTCCCGTATAACATCTGAGGTAAATCATTTCCTCCGGCTTTGCGTCCGTCGTTACCTTCAGAACTGTCTCGTTTGTGCCGGATATGAAATCTGCGTTCCCCAGCTCTCCGTTTCCGATTCCCGCCGTTGCCCACGCCGCATTCCCCCAGGGCATCCTTTTTCTCAGCTCCTGTATCAGCGACGTGTTCTGAACGCTCTCCCGTATCTGATCTTCTTTTGCGAACCAGGGTTCCAGAACCGGCGTCAGGAATGTCTGGCCCGCTGCCAGCAAGAGAAGCAAAAACACCGTCAAAAGGAAAGCCCCTGCTTTCTGTCCCTTCAGATTTTCCAGTCCGTCTGTGGAAAAAGCGCCTGCCAGCCCTCCGGCCATAAGACAAAACGGCAGAAAATCCGGCACTTTTCCCACCGCCAGCGCCGCGCTGAAAACAAGCGCCATGCTCACCACCATAAACATTCTTCCCCCGCGAAACACCAGCGCAGAAAACAAAATGCCCGACCACGGAAAGATCACCGCCGCCAAAAAGACAAGCCCCTCTCTTCCATAAATTTCCAGTTCCCGCGCCTGCACATTTCCACTGTTCCAGTATCCGTCAACCACCTGCCGGACGGCCTGTAAAGCCACATTGCCGCCCTCACACAGAAGATCAAAGAAACGCCACAGAAAAATTCCATAGACGAATGCCGCCAGAACGATGGCAATCTTCCCCGCTTTTCCCAAAAGGCAGAGGACAAAAAAGAAGCCTCCAAAAATCAGGAGCGCCGCCGCCAGCATCTGATGGTCGCACGGAATTTCAAATACGCTGAGAAATCCGAACACACACCCGAAAACGCTCATATAAAAATACAGCAAAAGAAGGAAAAGTCCCTGGATGCGTTCAAAAATCCCTGTCTCCTTTTCCTGCTGTACCAGAAGAATTCCTGTTTTCTTTTCCTTCATCTTTTATACCTCCAGCAGGCATCCCCCAATCTGTTCCTCCAGGTGTTCCGGCTCAAACACAGCCGTCTGTACGCCATTGACAAAAAGAGCCGCTCCGGCGTCAATGCGCAGAATGCTGGAAAACCGTTCTCCGGGATATTCTTCCCCGTATATCTGCCACAGGGAAATCTCCTCAAAATAAGGCTCCGCCGCCAGCATACGGTCTGCCATCTCATAGACCTGTTCCTCTTTTTGAATGCCTGTCCTGTAAATTCCTCCCTGCTTCTTATCAAACCATACGACCAGATGGCACACTCCCGCCTGCTGCAAGGAGAAAGACGCCGCTGCCGCCAGTTCAAAAACCACATCCGTTTTCTGAAGCCTGTTCTTCTCCTCTTTTCCCATATACAGATCCACCAGAACCAGCACACGATATCCGATCGGATGCCCCAGCTCTTTCGTCATCAGCCTGTCCGACTTCGCGCTCAGCTTCCAGTGTACCCTTTGCAGGGTATCGCCCTCCCGAAATTCCCTGACCTGAAAGATTTCCGAAGGATCGTCCCCGCTTTTGTGTGGATCATACTCTTCTCCATCTGCCGGGAAGTTTGCCGTCCGTTCACTCACCTTCACTTCCATCCGGTAAAATCCCGGCTGTACATTCACGCAGGCTTCCCCTTCACACCGAATCCTTCGGGACGTCAGCCCCAGATAGTCCCACACGCTTCCTTTCGCCACGAAAAAACAATATCTGCCGCAGTACTGGGCAAATGCGGTACAAAGCGTCCGGCTCTCTTTTCTGGCCGGTACATGCGCCGTCACAGGAACCTTCGTCCTCCCCTCCAGGCCGGAGGGTTTCGCCGCCACCTGAAAAACCAGTTTTGTCACCGGAAGAAACCCCTTATTTCTGACCTTCAATTCAACCGTAATCTCTTCGTCTTTACGCACTGACGGAGTTTTTGTCTCTATTCTGGCCCTGACCGCTCTTTTCAGATACCAGGAAAGAAGAAACATCGAAACGAACAGAAGAATTTCAAATGCAAGAAGCGTGATTCCGTAAAAGTCCGTATACATGATCTCCACATAAACCGTCAGAAGAACCATCACCAGATATAACGCCGCATGTCTCATGCCTGTCTCCTTTTCGGCGTAGGCTTTTTCACCTGCTGCAAAATACCGTCCGCCACGTATTGTGCCGTCACGCGGCTGACCCTTGCCTGAGAATTCAGGCGCATCCTGTGAATCGCCACATCCTTAAAGACGCCCTCCACATCTGCGGGCGTCACATACGTACGTCCGTTTAAATACGCCGAAGCCCTCGCCATCTTTGCCAGAGCCAGCGTTCCCCTGGGACTGATTCCCAGCTCCAGCATGGGATGCCTTCTGGTCTCTGCGGCAAGCTCCGCCAGATATTCATAAATTCTGTCGTGGATAAAAATCTGTTCCACTTCCTTTTGCATCATCACAAGCTCTTCCGCCCGAATGACCGGAAAAATCTGATCCAGAGGATTCCCTTCTCCCCTTCCTTTTAAAATGGCGATCTCGTTCTCCCGATCGGGATACCCCATAGACATGCAGATCATAAACCGGTCAAGCTGTGATTCCGGCAGCATCTGCGTTCCCGCCGAACCGATGGGATTCTGCGTAGCGATAACCATAAAAGGCTTCGGAACCTCTCTGGTTACCCCGTCTACCGTCACATTTCCCTCCTCCATCACCTCTAAAAGCGCCGACTGTGTTTTCGGCGAGGTGCGGTTAATCTCATCCGCCAGAAGCAGATTGCACATGGCAGCCCCCTCCTGATACCGGAAAGTGCCCGTCTCTTTTCTGTAAACAGAGAATCCGGTAATGTCGGAAGGCAGTACATCCGGCGTAAACTGAACCCTGTTCTGTCTGAGCGCACAGGCTTTAGAAAACGCCAGCGCCATCGTCGTCTTTCCCACGCCTGGAATATCCTCCAGCAGAATATGGCCGCCCGCCAGCATTGCCATCATCACTTTATATACACATTCGTCCTTTCCAATGACTGCCCGTTTCACTTCCTCTATAATCCTTGCCGCTTTTTCTGCATACATAAAAACCCCTCCTGCTAAAAAATCTCCTATGCCTCATTCTAACATAGGAGATTTTCGGATACTACTTAATTTTTTCTAAACCAGCAGCTCGATCTTCCGATCCGTATGCCGGTACTGATAAAACTGTACGCCCGCCGCCTGCATCATCCTTTTCGATGCGCGGGTGCTGGCCGTATCTGCATATTTATCACAATCATATACCACCGTCCGTATCCCTGCCTGGATAATTGCTTTCGCACACTCATTACATGGAAACAGCGTCACATACAGCTTCGCCCCCTCCAGGCTTCCTCCCCGGTAATTCAGAATCGCATTTAATTCGCTGTGCGCCGCATAAAAATACTTCTGGTCAAATGCGTCCCCTTCTTTTCCCCACGGAAACTCATCGTCAGAACACCCGACCGGAAACCCATTGTACCCCATCGACAAAATTTTGTTATCCTGACTGACAATGCACGCGCCGACCTGTGTGTTCGGATCTTTCGACCGCATAGCGGAAAGCATCGCCACGCCCATAAAATATTCATCCCACGAGATATAATCCTGCCGTTTTCCTCCCATACAAAATCCTCTCCTCACGTATTCAAAAGTTCCTGTTCATTTAAAATCACTACAAGCTTCGAAATCATCCTCTCCAGAGTTTCATAGCACTCTCCGTAATCTGCCAGCGTGCCGCCCAGGGGTTTTCTGATCTCTTCATTGCTTCCGATATACTCCGAGAGCAGATACACATTTTCCACATGAATATGCTCCTCACAGATTTTCTGCTTTAAATCCGTATCCATCACCAGAATCAATGTCCGCTCCCCAAAATCCTCCTCCGAAAGCACAGTCGCCGCATGTGTTTTCATGGTAATCCCATGACTGACCGCCACCGCCTCCGCCTTCTGGTTTACCGGTTCCGGAAACAGCACGACCCTGCCCCTCGACTCAATCTCCAGATCCTCCAGCAGAAACTTTGATTTCATAATAAACTTCGCCATAGGGCCAAGACAGGTATCACTATTGCTCACAAAAATCAGTTTATCATACCGTTTCATAAACTACGCTCCTTATACCTCCCATATCTGATGGCCTGCCGCTTTGATCAGGCGATTCATAATCGCCTGTCCCATCTTCGGTGTTTCAAACGCCTCAGAATAAATCTCCGTTACTGCCAGCTCGTCAAATTCCCTTAAGATTCCATACAAATGCTGCGAGATTGTCAGCTCATCATAAATACTGCCGATGGATTTGACAATTCCGCCATGATAACGTGCCGCTGTCTCATCCGAAGCAAGGATACCGATTTTCTTTCCCTGCTTCTCTCCTTCTGCAATCTGCGCATTGATCTTATTCACAACCGCTTCCGGCTTTCCCTCAATAATGACCATGTCCGCTTTCGGTGCATAATGCTTATACTTCATTCCCGGCGCTTTCGGACGGATTTTTTCATCCTCCGCCAAAAGTCCTTTATCCATTTCCACAGAACCAATCACTTCCTGAAGCATTTCCTGATTGATATATCCCGGCCGGAGGATCACGGGAGTTTCCCCGCTTAAATCCACGATTGTCGATTCCAGTCCGATCTTCACGCTTCCCCCGTCGATGATCATATCGATCCTTCCGCTTAAATCCTCCGCTACATGAGCCGCAGTGGTAGGGCTTGGCCTGCCGGAAGTATTCGCGCTGGGCGCTGCGATATACCCGCCGCCGCATAAGATCACTTCTCTGGCAATTTTATGATCCGGCATCCGCACCGCTACCGTGTCCAGACCTCCCGTCGTTCCGTAAGGAACGATTTCTTTCTTCTGAAAAATCATCGTTAAAGGCCCCGGCCAGAAGGCTTCCGCCAGGCGCAGCGCCTGCCGGGGCACCCTTTCTGCAATTTTCTCCAGATCTTCTATCCTTGCAATATGTATAATCAGGGGATTGTCCGACGGCCTTCCCTTTGCCGCATAAATCTTCGCAGCCGCTTCCTCATCCAGTGCATTCGCGCCCAGACCATATACGGTTTCCGTTGGAAACGCCACCAGCCCTCCATTTTTTAAAATCTCACCGGCCAGGCGGATTCCCTCCGGCGAAATCTTCTCTGTCATATCTTCTATGATCGTTTTCATAAACACGCCTCTTTATTCTGGTAAAGTTATCTTTTCTGCCCCTGATTATAACACCCTCCTGCAAAAAGGACAATCTTTCTATTGACAGTAGAACGGATTGTTATCTGCCTTTGCCTCGGTGTTATCAATCCGCTGGACATATTCAAGCATTCTGCGGTATCCCTTCTCTTCATCCGGGCCAAACTGAACATCCGTCGGGAAAATCGCAATATACTTCTTATCATTGCTCAACCCGGCAATCGTATAATCCGGAAGATCCGCATAGCTGTTATCCTCCCAGTCATAAGCCTGAATGGTTACGAGATCTCCTCCGTTCCCGGCATTATAAGAAGGTTCATAATAAATCTGAACCGTCGTATTGTTCAATACACGGTAATTCCAGTCTCCGTCAGCCGGAAGATAAAGGGTAAAATATCTGGATTCCAGCCTCGCCTGCCCTTCGCTGTTAAAGATTCCGATATCCTCTGCAATATTATAACTTCCGCTGGTATCCGGAATATCGGTAACCGGCTCCTCCTTCGTTTGGGATTTAGCCTGTTCTCCTTTGACCGCCATTTTTTTATCTATCTTATTCGACTCTCCGGTCTCCAGGTTCATCCAGAACAACGTATCTGCAAGCACGTAGCACAGTACGTCATTCTCCAGGTATCCCTGGCGGTAATCCGGAAGAGAATACTGCGTTCCCGTCGGAATTTCTTTTCCCGAATTCTTATCATACCGGAATGTCTCATAATGCTCCGAATCATAATAAACAGCCTCCTCTGTCACCCACACAGGATCATACTGCGAAAGCGTATTTTCAAAGTAAATCTTTCTTATGGCGTCCGCCTGTGTATCATACTCATAGATATAATCATCGGCTTCCCCTGTGGTGATGTACGCCTTATCCTGATAAAAGACGAGATCGCCGCTGCTATTTAATTCATAGAGCGTCTTTCGCTCCGTCCCGTCGAAAGACACACAGATCAGATCGCCATCCGTATCCAGACAGTAAATGCCCTCTGTAGTGACCTGAAACTCTTCCACTTCCTTTTCCAGCTTTTCTTCCTCTCCGCCCTGTTTGGACACTCTGTACAGGCTTCTCCCATAAGTAAAGTAAATATAGTCATTATAAATCTGGAAAGAAGAATTGCTTAACTTATGGTCATTAATAACGGAAGCATTACTCTGTTCCCGCTCGTGCTCCTCCAGCGGGAGCCCTATAATCCCCAGATCCGTCGCCATGTATATCGTACTATCCTCTAAAGCCAGGCTGTAAATCTCCGCTGATAAACTTCCTTCCGATATGAAATCATACAGCTTTCCCTGTCCGTCCAGAAGCGCGCTGCAAAGATGTCCCTCACAGCCCCAGAATACCACTCCTTTACAGACAATAATTTCTGAAGCATCAATAACTCCCTCTTTGTAATCCTTTCTGGCATTCACAGAAACCTCTTCCGATACCCGCTCGGTTTCCGAATCCATTCCTGAATCTGTTTCCGAATCCGTTTCCGAATCCGTTTCCGAATCTGTTCCCGAATCTGTTTCTAAAAACTCTTCCGGCCGTTTCTCACGAACCTTTTCCGCCAGATCTGTTTTCCCACAAGCCGCCAGACTGACGAAAAGAAACACCACTAACAAACTGCTCATCCACTTTTTCATTTGCATCCCTCCTGATAAATAAATTCTCTTCCTTTTTACTGCTTACCTCCATTATACTGAATATTATCACTTTTTACAGCTTATTTTTTAAATTTTTTCTTTAAAATTATCCTCCAGGTATTTCATAACCCCCTCACCCACGGCTTCCGCCACTTTCTGTTGATACGCTTCCGTTATCAGTTTGGAAGCCTCCTCCCGGTTGGAAAGAAAACCGCATTCTACGATAACCGTGGGACTTTTCGTTTTTTTCAAAAGATAGTACGTGTCGTTCGCCTTTGCCTCTCTGGGACGGTCTACTGCAAGGTATGTATTGAGCGTCTCTTGCAGGCACTTCGCCAATGCCTCTGCTTCTGCCGAATGCGTAAAATAAAACACCTGAGGGCCATGTACGGATTCCTCCGTATAGCTGTTCTGGTGGATACTGACGGTAAAGACAGGATTCGCCCCGTCGATTTTCTCACAGCGCTTCCGCATATCATCCTGCTTTTTATTTGAAACCCCTGCGTCGTAAAGACCGTTCTCATCCTCTCTTGTCATAACTACCCGAATCCCTTTTTCCTCCAGAAATTTCTGAAGTTTTTTTGAAATTGCCAGATTCACATCTTTTTCCAGTTCGCCCCCGATGCCTACCTTTCCGGGATCTTCTCCCCCGTGGCCTGCGTCGATCACCACTGTCCTTTCTGCCTTCTGAACCTGTGTAGAGCTTACCTCGATAGCGCCTCCCCTGGCCAATAGATATGCCGCCAGCAGCAGCATAAGCCCCATAATCGTTTCCATTTTTACCCTGTCCCGCATAATTTCTCTCCTAAAACCTGTTATCCAAGTATATGCGGAAAAAACTGCCGCAAAACCTTTTTTGTTTTGCGGCAGTTTGATAAAGAAGTATACACATTAGCTTATGTACTTATAGAGGACATCCCAAACCGATGACCGTTCAAATCCCAGCTTCCAGGCAGCGATTCCGCCAAGACCGTATTCTTTGACAAGCTTCGCCTTTTCCTCCAGCGACTTTTCGTTTTCGATCCATATCTGATACTTGCTTCCATCCTCTGCCTCCAGTTCTGCATAGTCCTGGGACGTTTCCTCGCTCCAGTTAGCGGTGACGCCATTATCCGTCAGCCACTGCTCCGACCGGTTCATGCCCATAGCCTCACTGGTAATGTTTCCGGACGCATCCGTATTCCACAGCCTGCTGTAGAACGGAACCCCGCTGATGATCTTCTGCGCCGGCACTTCCTTTAAAGTTTCTTCGATTCCATTCCTTTCAAAAGACAGGGATGCGACTGTTCCGACTTCCGAGCCCACATAATGTTCATCATACCCCATGACGATGACATAATCTGCCACAATCCCCTGCTCTTTCCTGTTGTAATGCACATTGTAAGGCATCGGTACGGGATTATCCACGGACAGGACAATCCCATTTTTCCGGCATTTCACGGAAATTTCCCGGATAAACTGAATATAGCCGTCTCCCGCATCTTCCGGAATTGCCTCAAAATCAATATTAATACCTTCCAGATTATACTGTACCGCCGCGGCAATTAACTGATTGGACAGCTTTTCTCTTGACGCGCTGGACGCCAGCACCTTTTTCGTATCGACCGACTCATTAAAATTGTCCACCAGCGCCCAGACTTCCAGTCCCTGTGCATGCGCATTCGTTACATAGTCCTCGCTCGCCAGAGAAGAAATTTCACCGTCATTGCTGACGATGGAAAACCAGGTAGGTGAAATGACATTGACTCCTTTCATATCCGCAATGTCATAAAGCAGACTGTAGTTCGAATCCATATTCGTGATCTGATGCCATACCAGATGAATCTTGTGATCACGCTGAATGCTGGTGTAGACCGGTTCCTCAAATTCCCGGCTCGTCACTTCCACGTAAGGCGCGTTCAGCTTTTTATTCCTTACATATCCAATGTATCCTTCCTGCGTCCGCACTTTCGACCACTCATCCATCTGCTCCAGCACCATCAGCTTTGTTCCCTTTTCCGCCACCGTGAGGATTTCGCTTTTGATTCCGCCCTGATACCGGACATTTTCTTCTTTTTTTACATCCGCATAGCTGGTTTCTCCCCACTTATACGTGATGACAAGACGATTGGGATTCTCATACAGCGCAAAATCCATATTCGTGTACTGCTGGACAAATTCTGCTGCAATATATGCCTTTGTTCCATCGACTTTCACGATGGTATATCCCGTATTCTGCGTATTTTCGGACAGTATATAGCTGCTTGCGCCCGCTGAAATATCAATAATGTCTGTCGGCGTGGTATAGACCATCAGATTGGCGTCCGCATCCCAGTAAAACCTGTCGTTGAGATATTCTTTTACTGCCTGATAATCCAGATACGGCGTCCCGTTATCCAAGATTCCTTTATCATCAATCAGCTCATCCTGCATGACAATCGCCAGTTCCTTCCCGTCTGACACACCGAAATATTCCTGTGATGACATTACTTCATCGGAAGGCGTATAGTGTTCCACGACCCTGCCTACGATCCCGATTACTGCAACGATAACGATTAAAACAACCGCTGCCAGCACCGGCACTGCCTTTTTCTTCATTTCTTATACCTCCAACCCTTATGATCTGCTACAATACCCTGATTATAACATACTTTCCGAGGTAATATGACTTATTTCGACATTTTTTTCTGCCTGTTTCTGGATGACTGCAAAGGGGATCTGCCTGTCCGGAAACTTTCTATTTTATGTCTTTTACAAAATCAAATCCAATTCCCCATATCTCATCAGAATCGTTACTGATATAATCCCGCATATAGCATCGGTCCTCCCGAAAGGTACAGGTTCTCGAAATCTCCTCCGGGCTGCTGGGATGCCCGTTTAAGAGAAGTCTGATGCCAGCCTTCTGGTATTGACGCAGCTCTCTACACAATCGCTGTTCTTTGGACTTACTATTCTTTTTTATTTTGATGCCACATCCTTTCCTGCGCTTCCCCAGTGTCTCCTTGTCTGCCGCCATTTTGCCGCATAAAAATGTGATATATTACGCACTGGTTCTGTTTTTTATCTGATGGTCAGAGAAAACGAAATATTGCATTGTGTAAATTCAGGGTTGGGTGCAATGAAGCATTGCTTGAAACTCTTAGAAAATATTGCGAAGAACATCGCTTGAACTTAATTTTTTAGGTTACTTATTCTGATTTCGTTTCCTCTTATCGTTTATTATATACAATAAGATATGCTTTTGCAAGCAGTTTTTTCCACAAAAAAGGCTGTGAGGAACCAGTTTCCACATCAGCCTTTTCCTTCTTTTATCTATTTACTTTTTGTAGAGTGCTTTTTTGCTCATTCCAGCCTTCTTCAATCGTGCTTTTAAAACGCCAAACTGTTTCTTTGTCATCTTTTTCGGCGCCATAATCTTACATTTTGCTGCCGTTCCCTTAAATGCCTTAGAAGCAGCCTTCGGCGCCTTTACACCCTTGAAAACGACCTTTTTCAGCTTACTGCACTTATAGAACGCTCCCGAACCGATGGCTGTCACATGTTTTCCAATGGTAACAGACGTCAGCTTCTTTCCCTTCTGAAATGCCTTCGAACCGATGGCTGTCACCTGAAAGCGAAAGCCGTCGATCTCCACTTCGGAAGGAATGGTTATTTTCGCCTTTTTGGTATCTTTAAGCCTGGACGCCGTCACCGTGCCTTTTTTGGCGTCTGCCTTTGTAACCTTATATTCTACGCCGCCGGAAGTTACCGTCGTTCCCTCCGCCGGAACCTTCGGTTCCGGATTTTCCACGGATGTATTCTTTTTGACAAGCTTCGTTTCCTTCAATCTTTTCAGCGCTGCGTCAATCTGTTTCTGCGTTGCGTCGGGATTGGCCAAAACCGCCTTTGCCTGTGCAAGCGCTATCCGAAATGCCGCTATGGACTCTGCCGAGAACTCGTTCGTATTCTGCATCTGCTTTTCCGCGTTCGCGATTTCACTGATCAGTCCCGTCTTTACGACCGGTCTTTTTACCAGTACGTCCTCGATGCCTTCCAGTGATGCCATAGCTTCCGAAACGTCTGAATCCAGCATTGGATTCGCAAGAGCCTTTTGCGCTTTTGTGAGCTGTTTCAGGAAAATCATGGCGCTTTCCTGCGTATACGCATCCATATCCAAAGCTTCGAGCTTCTCCACTTCCTTTCGAAGCTCCGACGTATCCGGTCCAATATTTTCCGGCATTTCTGTCAGTACATTTTTCATCTCCAGAAGCGATTCGTATGCGGCGTTATAATCCTCTTGTTCAGGCTCCATCATACCAGTTACCGCCTGTACCTTACCATACAATTCCTGAAATTTTGCCCAGCTCTGCGCCGTATAAGCAGAAGAATCAAGATTTGCATACTTATTTAATTCTTTTTCCAGGAAATTTCTGGTGACAGTCACAGAAGGGTCTTCTTTAATCTCCTTCTTTCCATCTACCTTTATAAAATCAATTTCCCCTTTGAAACTGTCTGTCGTGCTTCCGATCCGTCCAACCGGCATCACCAGAGTATTGACTTTGTAAATCGTTCCCCGGATCGTTGTCGTATCCAGTTTATCTGCCAGGCTTCCATTTACCCAAAGCTCGGCGGTATTCTGATTTCCTTTGATGGTCAGCTCCACCCATTCGTTTTCCGGAAGCGTATAGTTAAAAGAATAGTCATACCCTTCTCTTGAATACCCGACTTTCCCGGTTCCCTTCTGTCTCGCCTTCACCGAATAGGTTCCATAGGTCTCTCCAAATGGCTTCCAGGACTCACAGATAATCTGCTCGCCTGTGGCATTCGCATCCATTTTCAATCTCACCGTAAGACTGTTTTCCGGCCCCACCTTATCAACCGGCGTGGTGATATAGCTTTCGCCCCCTGCCAGCCGGAGCGCTTTTCCTCCCTCGCCGTTTGGAGACTGCGTGACATTGACTTTCTCTGTGGCGTCATACCCATTTGCGCTGTCATCCTTTTCCAGCTCCCCGTCAAAGTTATACTTTAAAATCGTTTTCGTTGCAGAATCCACTTCATAGTACATATTTGTATTTGGAGCCGTCCCTGTCTTTTTGATTTCTTCCGTAAATTCACTCCAGGTTCTGTCCTCCGTCTCACCCCACAGCCTTGCAGCGACTACCGGAGCCGCGTCAAAGAACCGGTCAAAGGAATCATATTCCGAAATTCCGTTTGCGCGGGTATCGATACAGTCATGCCAGATTGCAAAAACAGCGCCCAGCATCTGCTCATCCCCCGCCTTTGTCGTGAGATTTCCCATCGAATTGGGTTTCCAACTGGTATACAGCCGCTCGGTCGGCAGGTAATCTCCATATGCTCCCCTGTTCTTATTAGAAGCCGGTACGATATAGAGATTTGAATACTGGGTATTGATCAGGTCATAGCCTGCATTATACATCGTTCTCGGATCTGCATAATTGTTCGCCCACATATTAAGCTGCACACCCTCCGAACGGACAGGCGTTGTACCTGATTTATTCGAAAGACTGCCCCACATCCTGACTTTTCTTCCTGTGCTCTGAATGTATTCGATCATCTCATCTGAAAACTTTCGAAAGGCTTCATTTCCATTTGAGCCTCCATGAAATTCATCCGTACCGATATGTATCGTCGTCTCTTCATCAAATACCGGATCATCCCCTTCCAGATACTCTGCCCAGATGTCCTTTGCGATCTGAATCGCTTCGTCCTGGGAAATATCCAGCTCATCAATCAGATATTTATGCTGTCCGCCGGATACCTTTGACATATACTGGTCAAACACTCTCGTAATTGCCAGTGCGTGCGCCGGCATATCAAATTCCGGGATAACATCAACGCCTATTTTCCGGCTGTCCTGGATAAAAGAACGAAATTCATCCTTTGTATAGAAGAGATCTTCCGCCGTCAGCTTCACGCCGGTTTTTTCATTTTCCACATCGGATTCCAGGCGAAAAGCCGCATACGCCTTTTCCATCGCCTCCTCCATCGTTGGATAATCCTCGAAAAAGATCAGGTTATCATTCAGATGCACCTGAAAACTGTTCAGTTTATACCATGACATGTTCTTTGCAAACTGCTTTACCGTATCCATCTCAATCGGCTTTCGCCCCACATCCAGGCTGAGTCCCCGCACTTCATATTTCGGATAATCCCTGACAAATCCCTTCGCAATCGTTCCATTCGTCTGCTTTAAAATCTGCAAAATGCTGACAACGCCCCAGTAAGCGCCTGTCCTGTCTGCCGCCTCTACAACTGCTGCTTCACCGATTTTTAAGATATATCCTTCCTTTCCAAGACCTTCATCCTCCGTATCAAACGTCAGATAAAAATCCCCTCTGGAAACATCTGCATAGCTTCCCTCTACAACCGGGAGCACAATGCCTGTAAGGTCTTTATAATCTGCCGCAAACTCTGCCGCAGTATCCAAAAGTTCATGATCCGCCACGATCTTACTTGTCTGGCAAACCGCAAACTGACCCTGTATCCCGTACCACTCCTGAAGCTCCGGAATTACCGATGGCTTTTCATTCGCTCCTTCCATCGGTGCGTATTTACCGGGAACCGTTATCGTAAATTCTTCCGACTGGCGCTTCTCCCCGCCATCGCTTACCTCATAAAATCCCTTTACTACCTTATCCTCATAAGGGGCATAAATGGTTCCATCTTCACCAATTACCTGTTTATAATCCGCACAGAAGCGTACATCTACCCCTTCCGGCGCATCCGGCATGGAAATTCTCTTCCCATCCATTGAAATCTGCGGCTGTGTAATACCTGCTATTACCGCTTCTATTCCCTCTGACGCATTCACCTGAAGCGATGAAAACGGCACAGTACTAAAGGCAACGCAGGCTGCCAGCATGAAAGCTCCCGCTCTCTGAAACATTTTGTGAAACATAAATTCTCTCCTCCATTAAAGTGTTTTGAAATCTCTCCTGACGCTTTTTGAAAGATTCTATCATGTTTTTCTAAAAATGTCTATGCTTCTTTTCTATTTGCCGGAATTTTTAAATTTTATCTTTTGTAGTATTTTAATTTACTGAATTTTTACTATAAAAGGAGCTGCCGCTCCACAGATGATTCCTCACCTGTTTTGCAGCAGCCCCTGATTCACCGCATTGGTCCAGTCATCTCGTTTTTCCATATAAAGCGCATTCAGCCATTCAACTGCTTCATCCAGCCCCTCCTGCGAAAATTCAAAAACTTTCGTCGTCTTTTTCTCTTCGGAGGTAGCCGCCAGAGAATAGGGCTCCGGATAAGCGATGACAACCAGCGCATCCTCCTTTTTTAAAAAGGTAAACCGCATTCCCTGATAGCTTCCGCTCTGATTTTCCTTCTTTATATAGTTTAACTGGTACTTTCTTCGTTCAATCATATGCCTATCTTACTTTTGTCTTTTTCGAAGCTCCGGCTTTCTTTAAGTTTCTCAAAAGCGCCGCCTTCTGCTTCTTATTCATCTTCTTTGCGCTTACGGTCAGTTTCGCAGACGTCTTTTTGAACGCCTGGCTGCCGATTTTCTTCAGCGCCTTGCCCTTCAACTGAACGCTACTTAGATTTTTACATCCGCTGAACGCCTGTTTCCCGATCGTTGTGACATTTTTACCGAGAATCACTTTTTTCAGCTTTGTATTTCCTTTGAATGCTTTTGCGCCAACTTCCACAACCGTACACGTTCTTCCCTGAATCTTCACAGTGGCCGGAACATTCATTTTGGTTGCTTTTTTATTTACGACGCCTATAAGCTTTGCCGTTTGCTTTTTCGCGTCTACGACCTGGTAACGTCCATTTCCTGCCGTTGCTTTGGTATTGTTATTAAAAGGAGGTTCGATGTCTCCTGCTTTCTTTAACGCAGCCTTTGCCGCAGCCAGCTTACTCAGCGCTTCTCTTGACTGTTCCAGCGTTGCGTTCGGATCTGTCAGAATCTTCTTTGCCTGTGCCAGCGCATTTTTAAATGCAGCTACGGAATCCGCCGTATATCCATCCAGATTCATTTTTTCTGCGTCTGCCACTGCCTTAGAAACCGCGTTCACATCCGCCGGCTCCACCAGTCCGGCCTTTGCCGCTGCCAGCTTGCTTAACGCCTCTCTTGACTGTTTCAGTGTTGCATTCGGATTCTCCAGAATCTTCTTTACTTCGGCAAGCGCACTTTGGAATACAGCCACGGAATCGGCTCTGTACCCGCTCAGGCTGACCTTTTCCGCATCTGCCACTGCCTGAGAAACTGCGGCCTCCGCCGGCTGTTCAACCAGAAGGCTGTTCAGATCCTGAAGCGTTCCGTATGCAACAAAGTTGTCCTCCGTCGTACTGTTCGGGTTATTCACGATTGTCTCAATCAGCGCGATCGCCTCTGCAAAGGCTGCCCAGCTCTGCGCCGTATAATCTGCACTGTTCAGATTTTTGTACGGTTTTAAAGCTTCCGCTACCGCATTTTTATCTGCCTCTACATAATACAGATTCATCTCTGCTGCGGTTCCATGCGTTGCTTCAGAAGACAGGATGTTGAGTTTGACGCTCTTTGCTTCTACTGCATCAAACACGGCAATCTTCTCTGTCATATCAGATGCCCATGTGCCGCTCGCATAATTCGTAAGCACGGTTCCATCTGCTTTTGTAATGTCAATGCTGTACTCAGTAATACGGCCATTCGCACTGTCCTGCCTCGGCAGATAGCTCAGCATATTGATCGTTTTCGCCGCATTGTTTTTAAATGTAAGTGTTATATAGTGGTTATGATCCTTCGTGTCGTTTTTCTCTGTCGCCAAATCATAATTTGTATGCCAGTAAGTCGTTGGATTTCCGTCCAGAAGAGCTTCAAAAGAGCCTTCTGTTGGATGTGTAGAACATCCGTCTGCTGTCAATTCACTCTGTGAAACTGCGGCGCTGCTGTAATCGCCCTTGATTTCCTTTACAGTTCCTACCGTCACTCTGTCGACCAGGCCCTTAAAGCTGTTCGTTGTACTTCCGATGCGTCCCATCGGAATCATCATGGTACAAATTTTTCGAATGCTATGCCGTTTCAGTTTCGCAGTCAACTCTGTAGTCGGATGATTTGCAAAATAAATCTCCGGATCGTTATCCACCAGTTCCCCGTTTACATACAGTGCAGCCGCTTCTTTTCCTCCTTTAAAGGTCAGTTCTACCCACTCGCCTTTCGGGAGCGTATAGTCAAAGGAATAATCGTAACCTTCTCTTGAAAAACCAACTTTTCCGGTGTTCTTCTGTGAAGCTTTGATCGCATATGTTCCATACGCGCCAAACTCGTCTTTGGACTCGCAGAGAATCTGCTCGCCCTGTGCATCCTCGTCCATTTTCACACGCATGGTAAGCGTTGTATTCGAACCGATCTTATCGATCTCATCCGCTGTCGTAAGGTAGCTTTCCCCGCCGTTCAGCTTCAATGCCTTACTGGTATCCGCATTCCCCTGGGACACGTTCTTGCTGTCTGCGGCTGCATGATAGCCATTTGCACTGCTGTCCTTCTCCAGCGTCTCATCAAAGGTATAGTCCAGCGCCGTTCCTGTCGCAGATTTCACATCTCCATAAACCTTCGTTCCCGGAGCTGTTCCTGTCTTTTCTCTTACTTTTGTAAGTTCTGCATAAGTCCTGTCCTCTGCCTCTCCCCACAGTTTTGAGCTGTATGCTGCAAGCGGCTGGAAGAATCTGTCAAAAGAGTCATACTGAGAAATACCGTTTGCACGGGTATCCACGCTGTCGTGCCAGATAGCATAGCATCCGCCAAGCATCTGATCGTCGCCTGCGCTTGCACTCAGGTTTCCGATAACATTCGGCTTCCATGTATTGTAGATGCTCTGTGCATTTATATAATCATTATAATATCCTGCTGCCGGTACGATATAGTTCGGTCCCTCCAGCGTATTGATCAGATCATAGCCGAGGTCATACATCGTCTTAGGATTTGCATATCCGGTATTCCAGATATTAAGCTGTACGTTTTCTACCGGAACCGGAGTGGTTCCAGCTTTGTTCGTAAGGCTTCCCCACATACGGACAGTTCTTGGCTTTCCATCGCCTGTCGTTGTTCCCTGTACGTATTCGATCATTTCCTTTGAGAACCTGCGGAACATCTCTATTCCCGTCTGTCCGCTCGTTCCATGATATTCATCCGTACCAATGTGCGCCGTCTCGATATCCGCAAATGCAGAGTCCTCGCCTTCAAGATACTCCTGCCAGATACTCTTTGCCCAGTTAAAGGACTCCTCATTCTCAAGGTTCAGCTCTTCAATCAGATAAGCATGGCCTCCGCCTGCTTTCTTTGACATATATTCCTCATATACCCTCGTGATCGCCAGTGCATGTGCCGGCATATCGAACTCAGGAACAATGCTTACGCCTCTTGCCTGGCTGTCTTTTACGAATTCCCTGAAATCTGCCTTTGAATAATACATATCCTGCGAAGTCAGCGTCACGCCTGTCTCCTCATTCTTCTTATCCGACTCAAGACGGAAACCTGCATAGGACTGAGCCGCCGCAGTCTCCAGATCCGGATAATCCTCGTGGAAGATCAGGTTGTCGCTCAGGTGAAGCTGGAAGCTGTTCATCTTATACCAGGACATATTTTTTGCAAAATCCCTGACTGTATCCAGATCGAAAGGCTTTCTTCCTAAATCCAGCATGAACGCACGTACCTCAAACTTCGGATAGTCTCTTGCGATACCCTTTGCGATCACGCCCTGCGTCTGTTTCAGGATCTGAAGGATACTGATGGTTCCCCAGTGAGCGCCTGTCTCCTCAGAAGCCTCCACGACTACCGTACTTCCAATTTTTAAAACATATCCCTCTTTGCCAAGCCCCTGCTCAGAAGTGTTCAGCGTCAGATAAAAATCTCCTGCCAGAGCATCCTGAAGCCCGCCGGTTACGACGGAAATCTCAGAGCCTGTCATCTCTTTATAATCCGCCGCAAATTTTTTCGCCGTCTCTTCAAGTTCCTGATCCGCTACGATCTTACTCGTCCCGGAAACTGCGAACCGTCCCTGGTCTCCGTGCCACTCCTGAAGTTCGGGAATCACAGACGGCTTTTCGTTATCATTTGGTCCGGACTGGTATTTTCCCGGAACCGTTACTGCAAACTCCTCCGTTTTCCCCGTTTCTTCACCCTTTGTAACCTCATAAAAGCCTTTTACGACCTTATCCTCAAGCGGCGTGTAAATCGTGCCGTCCTCTCCGATCACCTGCTCGTAATCTGCACAGAAACGAACGTCCGCGCCTGCTATTTCCGGCATGGTAATCTTTGTCCCGTCAGCCAGAACCTGCGGCGCCTCGATACTGTCCATCAGTCTTTCCATTTCCGTGCGGTCATCCGGAATCTCTCCTTCATAAACCTCGAACTCATAGATAGATACGTTATTCCAGCTTGTTTCATTTTCCAAACCGTCCGCCGTATGAGATGTAATATTCAGACGCACATACTGTGCCTGTACCGGAGCGTTCAGCGTAATCTCCTGTACCGTTTTCGTTGGTTTTGCTGTAAAGCTGGCCGCCGCTGTCCAGTTCGTTCCATCATTTGATGTCTCGACCGCATACCCTGTGGCGTTTCTTCTCTCCCACCGGATGACAAAGCTCTTCATGGTCTGGACACTGTTCCAGGAAAGCTGTAGGGTCTGTACGCCATTTTCTACGGCGCTTGCCCATCTGGTCTCATTGTTTCCGTCATTGGCATATCTTGCAGGCAAAGTATTCGCCTCCACACTGGATGCCGTTGCTGTTGCCGTCAATGCCAGATTCCCGTCCGCTGCCTTTACTCCCATCGCCGGGAACTGTGCGGAACCCATCACCATACCAAATGCCAAAAGCCATGCTGTCATCTGTTTCAATTTTTTATGAAACATAACCATCCTCCTTCTTACTTTTTGATAAACAGGGTTATACCCCTTGCATATTTCTTCTATTTTAACATATCTCTATAGGTGTATCCACTAAATTTTCGTCTTTTTTCATAATTTTTTTACACTCTATTCATACATTTCCATTTTTTGTCATAGTTTCTAAGCAGAAGCCTATCTGGAGTGAAGCTATGGATTTTCTGATTTTTCTCTCTACCTTTATCATACCCTTTGTTCTGTTTCTTGTCATCGGCTATGGCCTTTTAAAAAAACAGAATGTATACGAAACCTTCATAAAAGGAGCGGTGGACGGTTTTCAGACCGTCATCGGCATCCTGCCCACTTTGATTGGACTGATGGTTGCAGTGGGCGTCCTGCGTGCTTCCGGATTTCTGGATATGCTTTCCGATATGCTCGGCCATTTTCTGCAATACCTGGGTTTTCCCTCTCAGCTCGTTCCCGTAACCATCGTGCGGATGTTCTCTTCGAGCGCCGCCACCGGACTGGTTCTGGACATTTTTAAAGAGTACGGGCCCGACTCTTTTTTTGGCACTCTGGTTTCCATTATGATGGGATGCACTGAGACGATTTTTTACACCATGTCCGTCTACTTTATGACGGCAAAGGTCAAGAAAACCCGTTATACGCTTCCGGGCGCTCTGCTCGCCACGCTTGCCGGTATCATCGCCAGCGTGATGCTGGCTCACGGAATGCGATAAAAAGAGACTCTCTGCTTTCTCACATTTCATCTGCCAGTTCTTCCTGAAGCTGCACAAATTCCTTTTTCTCAAACTCCTGAATAGAAATATGCTTTTTATTCGGGTTTGCAAATACAAACGTCTTATCTACATTCTCGATATAATTCTGGATTTTATCATTCGTAGCGCTGATGATCGCCTGAAATCCCAATCCCCGGATCAGGGCAATACAGCTTGCCACCTTTTCTGCATCCATCTTCGAGAACGCTTCATCCAAAACGACCAGACGAATCGTGGGATTCATCCGCATCCTGGGAGACAGGCCCACCCGGTACGCCTGTGCGAAGCTTGCCAGAAGCGCCACATACAGAGGGTTCTGTCCCTCTCCGCCGGAGTTTTTCTTAATCATCCGGCTTAAGCGGATTTTAATCGTCTCTTCCCCTTTGATAATCTGCTGCATATCAAAGGATAAATAAGTACGGTAATCCGCATACTTTTCCATATTATGCCTGGATTCCTCCAGTTCTTCCGCCGTGGCATTATCGGGAGGAATAAAAACAGAAATCAGCTCCTGCATCAGATCCCCATACTTATCCTCATGGGACATCGTAAAAAGATTCATCTGGTTTTCCATACCGTCCGCAATCTGAGAAGGATTTACTTCCAGACTCCTGTCCATAAACATATCATAATATTTGCCGTCCGGCCCTCTGTTTTTCGTTATCTCGAACCGGTATCTGTCTTTTCCAAAATCCATCTGGCTGATGATCTTATTCAGCTCGTCCCTCTGCCTGTAGGCAGCTTCAATAGCGCTTCGGATTTTATAAATAAAGTCCTGCTTAAAGAGATAGACGGCCTCTTTTGCCTGCTCGTCCGCTTTCTGATAAAGCGCCGTCAAATCTTCATACTGCAAATGGGAAAGCAGCTCATCATAAGGCTGATTCGTCTTTTCTTCCGCAGAAAAAGTCCGGTCCGGATGTTTTTTCAGATATGCAAACCGGATTTCCCGCAGGGCGGACATGCACGTCTCCATTTCCTGTGCCGCCCCGTTTGCCTTTCCAAGATATGCCGCCTGCAAACGCTCATAATTCGGATGCTCTTTTTCCCTGAAAATTTCTTTCATTTCCTGCTCCAGGGCTATCTCTTTCACAAAATCCTTTTCCTTTGCCTGTAGTTCTTCATTTTTTCTGAAATATTCCTTTTTACAGGCTTCTATCCTGGCATTGTTCTTTTCCATCTGGCGGATTACAGAGTCCCTTTCCTCTTTTCTCTGACGGCATTCTGTCTCCAGCTCTTCCTTCTGCTCTCTCCAAAGACTGATATCCCTCTTCTGCAATTCCAGAAGTTTTTCCTCCAGACGCTTTTTCTGCGCCTCTTTTTCCGGAAAATCCTCTACATCCTTCTTCCAGAAGAGATACTCCTCCAGTTCCCTTGAAAGATATTCAAACGCCAGAATCTCCCGACAGGATTTCTCCATTTCCTGATCAGGCTCTTTGTTCTTTTGAATCTCTTCCTGCATTTTTTCCAACTGGAGAATACGCCTGCGCATACTTACTTCTCCGATATACGCTCTCCTGGTGTAAAGCTCCGGATCCATGTACTGCAATTTAAAGCTGTGATACCGGATACATTCTCTGGTGATACCGATCCTGCACTCCCTCAATTCATCTATACCGCCGCATTTTATGACGTTTCCAAGAAGGAAATCAATGTATGCCCTGACATAAGGTATATCTGTCAGGACTTCTTCTGCCAGAGCCCCTTTTTTCACTCCAGTTTGGGCTGTCATTACCTTTTCCGTATCCAGAACCGCTACCCGGTAATACTTTTTCTTATCCAGCTCCTGATACAGTTCCATCGCCGCCCTGGCAAATTTGGGTTCTACAATAAGGAGCAGTTTATTACTGCCCATATACCCCTCGACTGCATTTCTCCAGGAATCGTCCCGGATATCCAGGAGGTCCGCCAAAATTTCCACCGGAATGTACTTTCCATTCTGCTCTTTTAATCCCTTCCGGATATACTGCCTGGCCTCTTCCAGCTCCTTTGGATACGCCTTTTTCCCCTGCCTGAGCTGGAGAAGCTCTTCCCGGATTTCCTTTTCCTGACGGTTATATTTCCGAATGTTGCTCTCCGCTTCCTTTTTCTGCTCCTCTGCCTCCGCACGCAGCCCTTCCAAAGACTTTTTCAGCCGCCCAAGCTGCTCCTTTGAAATACTGCGCTTCGCAAACCGTTCAATATCCCACAGAACCGCATTCGGTGTAAAATCCTGCTCCGCCCATTTCTTTAAACCTGACGCCGTCTGCTGCCATTTTCCCTTGCTCACGGAAAGTCTTTCCATGAAGTTATTCAAGTACTCAAGCTGGCTTTTCAGCTCCTCATACCCGGAGGCTGCGATCTTCCGCACCAGTTCCTGTATCTTCTCTTCCAGCTCCTGTATCTGGCCGTCCATTTCTTTTAGAATATCCTGCTGCCTTTTCTGATCTTCTCCCCATGCGCTGATCCTCTCCTGCAAATCTGCCGCCTGCGCTTTGAGCTTCCGTACTTCACAGGCATTCATAAAATACAGATAATAATTCCGCTTCTTTTCCTTTTCCGCCACCCGCAGATACGCTTCCTGTATCCTCCGAAGCTCCTCAATCTCCGCACAGGTATCCCCGATACGCTTACGCATCCTGCCATACTGCATCACGCTCTCCTGCATGTCCTCAATATGGATATCCTGTTCCATGCAGATGTATTCCTTCACAAAATCTTCCAGCTTAATGTTCATGCGGAATGGGATCGCCCGTTTAAAAAGCAGCGGAAATCTCTTCTCATTCAGTCCCCCCAGATAGGTCTCATACAAATGCCTGCGAAATCTTTCGTTGCTTGGCCCAAAATAATACTCCTCTTTTGCATAATGTTCTGTCAGATACTCCCTGATTTCATCCATGGACATGGCGCGGTCTTTTGTCCGGTAGAAGGATGGCAAAAGCTCTCCTCTGTGCCAGAAAAACAGCCTGGATACTTCATTCGTAGCCGATTCCACGTCAAAAACCACGCCAATACTCTGGCATTCTCCCGTATCCGTTCGTTTTAATTCCATGACGATTGTAGTAGAAAAATTTTTGTTTCTCAAATAAGAAAACTGATTATCCTCACCGATATTCACCATTCCCCGCAGATACTCGATCAATGTCCGGTCAGAGTCATCGGAAGCCGCTTTATTAAAAAATCCCCTGCCGTCTGTATTGGCATACAGAAGAATCTGCAAGGCGTCAATGACCGTGGATTTTCCGCTTCCTGAATGTCCGGTAAAAAAATTGATACCCTCGGAAAAAGAGAGAACTCTTCTGTCTATGTAATGCCAGTTATTCAGGCATACTCTCGACAATGCCTGGAATTTCTGTTTCTCCATCTTTACCTCCTATCATGCGCTGCTGCGCCTTAAATCCGGGACGCCAAAACATCCAGTTCAGGCTCCTCCTCCATCTCCCGGAAGGTATCTATCAGCGCCCTTGCGTCATCCCCCATCAGAAGCATATGAATGCTGGGATAAATCACCATCCGGCTGGCGCCCTCCAGCTCTTCCAGTAAGTCCAAAGGCTCTATAATCTGGTATCTTTTCAGCGTGGAAACCGCCCGCCGTACCTCTGTGGGGGATGGCTGCCGGTTTAAAAGCCCAAAGCTTCCCAGACGTTCATGGATATCTGCCAGCGTTGTAAAAACATGTACACTGGCCGACGCCGACGCCATCTGCTCGTCATAAATCAATTTTAAAATCAATACGTAGAGCGTGGTAAGCTTCGGAAGCTTATCTCCTATCAGCGTTTCTCCCTGTAAATAAATAATTCCCATCCGGCTGTTTTCCTGCACGGAAATCCCGGCGATCAGAAAATACTTACGGATAAAATCCAGATGCCTGGCGCATACGCGGAATTCCTTATTAAACTGCATCCGCCCTGTCCGTCTGTCATACTTTCTTTCCAGAACAAACGTCTGACGGTATAAGAGCTGGATCATCGCGCTTACCTCTTCCTGCTCCTCCGGCATCAGATTCTCATAATATTCTATCATCTCTGCGGCCTCCTTTTAAACACCAGTCCGGGATAACGATACCTCTCATCCTCTACCATTTTACTTTCCTCCCTGACAATCTGATATTTACTTCCCTTTTTCGACGCGTAATCATAGGCAAGAATCAGCTTTTCAAATTCTTCATCATTATGGACGAATCCTTTTCCTACCACAGCCTCCCCTTCCTGCATATGTTCCTCAATAAACTGCTCGATCTGCTTTTTACTATAGCGGTTATTCATACGGTTCATCTTCAGGACGTCTTCTCTGGACAGATCCTGCATTTGCTCATCTGACTCCAGATTTTCCAGAAAAGAGCGTTTTCCTTTCTTTCTTTTATACAAAGATTTTTCGGTCAGAACATCTACATGGGAAAAATTCATCTTTTCTGCTGCTGCACGGATTCTCTCTTCCGGGCGCCGGGCGATTTCATTTAATATCTGAACGATCAGTCCCCGCATATCCTCTTCCCTGCTCAGAAGATAATTTAATCTTGTCACGGTCGCACGGACATATCTGGTATGCTCCCTGTCCATATTGGCGATTCTGTGTTCAATATCATCAAATCCACGGTCGATCTGGTTTACCAGATTCAGAATCTCCGCTCTGCCCTCGTCCTCCTGACTCTCCCGGATTTCCTGAATCCATCCTTTGATGCTTGTCTTATAAATGTAGAAATTGTCCGTGGTTTTGAGAATATGATATTTTTTCTTTACGATTTCCTCTACATATCCCTCCAGATGCTCTTTTAGCAGTTCCCCGTAAACCTTCTTTTCCAGAAGGCTTGCAAAAAATTTATCCATATTGTGAAGCATGTCCTGCAAAGCCTTATTCAGCCTTTTCGTATTCACCAGCGCCGTATTTAGCAGCCTTTCATTTTTTCCGGGATCTGTCTTATAAGAAAAAAGAATTGCATAGATATTCTGGATATAGACTTCCGTATCCTCTTCCTCCCCTGAAAGGCGTTCGAACGCATCCAGGAACACGGATGAATAGTCAGGAATTACAATATTCGTCACCCCGCTGCTGTAATCCTCCACTCTCCTGAGCCACTTCGTGCGCAGCAGCCAGTTCAGAATACGGGTCGCAGGAGGCTCCAGTACATCTGCATCCGTCTCCTGTTCTTCCTTCATGATACTGTATTTACGCTCAGAAAAATAATTCCCGATCACCTGAATACACACTTCACGGCTCAGGAAATAATTGTTGTATTGATATTCTTCGTTAATCTTCAGCAGGGCTTCTATGTACGTCTCCCGGTTATAGGAACGGAACAGACTCCAGAAGCTCTCCGGTATCTCACTTATCAGTGGCATTCTCTACCCATCTTTCCTTTTTCTGTTTGCAATCATTTTCTCAACTGTTCAGTGCCTTCACAGTCTCCGCAGCCAGTGCTTCGACCTGTTCTGAATAGTTACTCATTTTCTATATTTTATCACAGATAACGGAAGTTCTCCACTTAAAAGTGTTCTTCTGTAGAAGTTATCCACAGAAGAACACTTTTTTCCACTATTTGCATTTCATCACCTTACAAAACACCACCGCCACCACCGTGCTCACCGCCGTCGCCGCGATCGCCGGCCCCACGATTGCCGTAGGATTCGCACTTCCATACTGACTGCGGTAGGCGATAATATTCACCGGAATAAGCTGTAAAGATGAAATATTTAAAATCAGAAACGTACACATCTCATTGCTTGCCGCCCCGCGTAAAGCCGCCTGCACAGGCTGTTTTCCATTTCTCCGTTCTTCTTCCAGCTTTGCCAGGCTCTCCATCGCTTTTAAACCTGCCGGCGTCGCCGCCCAGCCAAGCCCCAGGAAGTTCGCAATAAAATTCGTAGTAATATGTTCGTTCGCTTCATGTCCTTCCGGTATATCAGGAAATAAAAACCGGATCAGCGGACGGATTTTTTTTGAAATCGCCGGTATCATTCCTGCCTCGCTTCCAATCTTCATAACTCCTGTCCACATGGACATAACGCCTACCATCGTAATGCACAGCATCACGGCTTCCTTCGAAGAAGAAATCGCCGCATCCGTCACCTCCTGCATATTTCCGGTAAATGCCCCGTACACGATACCGATCAGTATCATGCCTCCCCACAGATAATTCATCATACGCCGCGCCTCCTGCCATTCTGCTTAAAGATATGATTTTTTCCGTACTCTTATGCAGGGCGACCTACAAAAACCGGCGGCCTACAGTTTCTTCCGGACGTGCGGCGGCAAAAAGAACCGCCGCAAGAAACCTCTCGCGGCAGTCCTCATACTTGTCCTTATTTCTTAATTTTTACAGATTTACTCTGCCCTTTCTTTGCCAAAAGCTTTGTATAAGCTTTGTATTTCGCTGACGGAACCTTAATAACTGCTTTTTTATGAATTCCCTGAAAGGCATTTTTTCCAACCTTTTTCAGCTTCTTTGTTTTCAGCATCATATTCTTTAAACTCTTACAGTTGCCAAATGCCTTGCTTCCGATTGTTTTGAGGACTGTACTCTTTGCATTCACTTTTTTCAGTTTCGTACATCCCAGGAAAGCATTGTTTCCGATCGTCTCCACATTCTTTCCAATCGTAACACTTGTCATCTTCTTATTATTTTTGAAAGCAGAAGCAGCCACAGCCGTTACTTTATAGGATTTTCCATCAATTTTTACCGTATCCGGAATCGTCACCTTCGCTGCGCCTGCACCCTTTATGCTCTTAAATTCCACGGTGCTTGCGGAAACGCTGGTTACTTTATAATTATAACTTCCACTTACATAAATGCTTCCCACTTTGATCTCATTTTTTCCCGCAGAGGTATCCTTTACAAGTCTGGCCTGTGCATCCTGAAGATTTGTCAGAAATCTTTTCAGAAGCGTCTCATTCGAAAGATTGGATGAATTGTTCAGCGCCTCATAAGCTGCCTTAAAGTTTGCCCAGCTCTGCGCCGTGTACTCCTTCTGTCCTGCATCATAAATGCTCTTCGCTGCTGCAAGCGCCTTCTGAACCTGCTCTTTTATCCCTTCATTTTCCGATCCTTTTTTAGAAAGGTTTTCTTTTGCAGTCTTAAGCTCTTCCATAAGCTCCTTCATCTCTGCCGTTGAAAGTTCCCCTCCTGCTCCCTGAATCTTTTTGCACACACTTTCCAGCGCAGACCAGGAAGAAACCGTATAATCTCCTCTTCCTGCCGCCATAAGAGCGTCCGCTTCTTCCTTTGTTGACAATGTAAACGCTTCTTTTACCGCTTCCTTCGATACCGGCTCCTCAATCTGGAAAGTGTAAAGCTCCTGATTTACCCTTACGGTAACCGTTTCGCCTGCCGTAAGTCCCGTAATCGTGCACTGGTCAGTTGGTATATTCCGGAACAGCTTCGTGCGGTTCTTCTTTGCGCTGTTTCCTACCGCATTTGCATTTGTCCAGCTTGCCACATCCTCCGTATAAGGATAAAGCACGATGATGTCATTATCCTTTATGCAGGTAACCAGATATTTTCCGCCGGAAACGATTTCTGACGCCCTTTCATATCCCGGAATCAGATCTCCCTCCTCTGCCGCATCCTTCTTCTCGAAAAGAACAAGGTCAAAGGTTCCCATCGTCCAGTTATCATTGTAGACATTACGGTCAAAATTAGAATTTGTATCATAATAACAAACATAATAATTGTTTTCACTGTTCTTGATATGGAAAACAGTTCCCTGTTCTGAGGCTGCCGTCTCCACTGTCATATCTGCCGGAATCGGATCAAAATAATATGCCTGCGCCGGATCAGTATTTGCCAGATAGTGATCAATAAATTCACTCTTAATGCGCCATGTATCGTTTCCTGTATTCGTAAACGTCAACAGTGAATTGTCAATATCTGCCGTCTTATCCACTTCTGCGCTAAAAGCATTTGCCGTAACGTTTGTATTGGATACATGGTTGGAAAGGAAATATTTCGTCCTCTGCTCTACTTTTACAGCCGCTGCATTTCCGCTTACGATCTCCGCATTCTTTCCTTCCAGCGTATAGCTTCCTCCCTGTTCCAGAATCACCTTCTCTGAACCGTCTGTCACAGAAATAGCATACGTTACACCGTCAACAACCGCCGTTGTCGTTCCCATCGTATTTCCTTTTGTGATTTTTACCTCTACCGTATTATCTGCTGCATTTTTCACAGAAACATTCGCAATCGCACTATCCGGCTCCTGTGTGACAATGCCTGCTCCCTCCTGACGATAGCTCCTTGTATAAGAAGCTTTCTTATCACTCAGTTCCACATTTACACTGGTGTCCTCTATCGCCGCATTCGGAGCCAGTTCAAGAATATCGTAGCTGCTGTACTCCAGCTCGTAAGGTGCATTCCCAATGTAACCACTTTTCGTCGGCTCCCAGAGAATACCGACTGTTCCATCTTTCTGTTCTGTCATGCAGGAATAAGCAAACTCATTATTTCTTTCCGGATTCGGAATATCATAAGTCGCCAGCAGCTCCATCGTTTTATTTTGATCATTGTTTACCAGGAAGGAATAGATTCTTCCATTGGTACGGTTCGTGCCGCTCGGACATGCCACCAGAACCAGGTCTTTGCCGTCTACCTGTTTGGAATAGCGGATTGCCGTGACATTACAATCAGCCCAGCAAGCTACCCCGGTACTTACCATCGAACCCATTGTAAAATCACCATTTGCATCCTCAATCACATCCGTATAGCAGATACAGTTTACACCGTTCTTTGCAGTTCTGGAAAACATACGCAGGGTTCCGTCCGAAAGCTCTACCATTTCACTCTCAGAGGATTTTCCCGCTCCCTGTACCGTCGTATGATCTACATTGTTCGTACGCTTCCAGGTCTTTCCATTGTCATAGGAATAAATAAAGCTTGCCTTCTCACCTCCCTGATCACCATAAAACGGAACTGTGATCGCCCCCTTACTGGTCGTCAGTCCCTTTCCCGGAGATACCAGAATATAGCTCTCACCAGTCTCCGGCTTCACCTGATCGTTGAGGATACGTGGGTTTTCCCAGGAATTTCCTCCATCTTTGGACTCTACCATCCAGATATATCCAATGTTAAACACATGAAGCTCTGAATCCTTGTAAAACGCATTCTGCTGAATCGTTGTATCTGTGTCTACCTGCGTCTGTGTCAAAGGCTCAAATGTACCGCCCTGTTTCTTTTCAATATTAAACCACTCGTCTACGCGCCAGTCCGTAGCGGAATTATCTGCGCGCCGCAATACAGGCGCATATCCATCCTGATACTCCCCTACATAATACGGATAGCTCGTTGTATCCGAAGCCGGATTTTTTCCTGTATTTGCATAATTATCTGTCAGGGCAAGATGTTTCTTTCCATTTACCTCCACAAATCCCGTTCCCATAGAAATTCTTCCATAATGCGTCGTAATTCCCGTAGGATTCACATCCGCCATACAGTAAATCGTACCGTCCGGGCCTTCTACCAGCGCCGGATCGATGACTGTCGTCGCCCATTTTGCCGCATACCCCTCGCTGTCCGGGAACCAGATGGGAAAACTGTAGTTCCATGTCTTGCCCAAATCCGTAGAAACTGACGCAATCGTATCCAGGCCGCCTCCGTCTCCCGGCGTTGTATATCTGGCGTCTGCCGCCGCTACCAGATTTCCGGCAAATTGGCCGTTTTCCAGAGAAATCAAATCTGGAATACGGAAACTATAGCTTCCTCCCGTCCCAGTAGGAAATGGCTGTGACATTGTCATGGTATCCGCTGTCACGTTAAGACTTCCCGCTTTTATCAGTTCCGTATCCGTCTCTGAAGCAGAAACCAAAAATCCCGGTAACATCGTTACTGCCATTGCGCATGACACGATCAGGCTCATCCCTTTTTTCATTTTTTGCGAAGCCTTCCTTTTACTCTTCATTTTTTGTCCTCTCTTAACCTTTTGGCTATTTTTTTATTTTTATGGTTTTCGTCTTTGAAAACGCCCCATAAATTTCTTTCTTCGAAACGTCCTTTCGATAAGCTCTCACTTTAAAAGTGTATTTCTTACCTTTCTTCAATTTTTTAATCTTTACCGACGTCCTTTTTGCAGACGTCTTTTTCACTTTTTTGAAAGCCTTTTTCTCCATCCGCATCCAGATTTCATATCCGTCCGCATAAGCTGCCTTCTTCCAGGATACCACAGCCTGTCTCTTTCCTGGCTTTACACTTTTCACTTTTACTTTCTTCGGTTTTGGCAGGTTTTTCTGAACTGTCTTTTGGGGTTCTGAATTTACAGGATCTTTTTTTACAGGATTCGGTTTTTCTTCTATGGTATGGTTTTTTTTCACCTTTTCCACATGTACCGTACAGGAAATCCCCCCTGATTCCCCTATCCCTCTTATAACTGTCGTTCCTTCACCGACTGCCTTAACGATTCCGTCAGCATCTACTGCTGCAATGGCAGTATTTTCGGATTCCCATAAAATTTTTCCCCTGTTCTGCGGAATCAGAAGCGTGTTGGAAAGAATCGCTGCGGATTCTCCTTCCTTTAAAGTAATCTCCGCCAGGTCCCGGCTGCTCTTTAAACTCGCATTTCCAAGAGATACTTCCGGATTTCCACTTACTGCGACTGCTTTTATCTCCAGCCTGTTTATTCCTGAAATATCCAGATAAACGGCTTCTGCCAATTCTCCGGTAAATGTACCTGACCGATAAATCAGCTTTCCATCTCCATAAATCTCAAGCGCCGCTTCCCCTTCCGCCGTCTGTGAGGCATCCACGCCTGCCCATGTATGGAACACATCAAAACTCTTTCCTGTCAGGTCGATGGCAGCCACAGAACCCGCAGTCAGGCTGATTCCTTTTTCAAAAGTCTTTTCCTGCCCGTTTACCCGAAGGGAAAGATTCTGTCCCCCCGCATTCCTGTCCTTCCAAACCTCTCCTTTCACGGTCTCCAGATAAAGGCCGCTCAGGTAAGTATTCGCTGCCGAAAAAGAAATCCTTTCATAAAGGCGAAACTCTGCCGCTGAAATATAGGTATCTGCCGGTGTTCCGGCTGTTGCCAATACTTTCATGCGGATTCTCCTTGCATTCGGCGCATAAAATTCCACACTCTTTGTACTGTCATTTTCTTCCCATCTATGGCTTCTGACTTTTATCTCCTGAAAATCTTCTCCCGTTTCCTTTTCACTGTAAGACAGTGTAAAAGACAGGATCACACCATTTCCTCCGCCATTTCTTGGTACATATTCCAGTTTTCCAATATCCGTATTCTCATCCAGAAGAATCGTATAACTGTTGTTTACACCTTCTGCAAGATTCGGCTTTGCCCCATTTCCGTAATTCGAATGCCAGAATGTACTCTCGTCTCCATCCACCGCCGAAGCCGCAGACTCATTTCCTCCCTGTTCGCTTTCTGCAAATCCGGTCAGCTTCGAAACATCCAGTTTTACATATTCCGTATAAGATTCCGGTTCTCTTCCTATCAAAACTCCATACTTTTCCAGATACTCTTCCTGTTCCTCTTCATCCAGAAGCTCATATGCCTGCATAATGGCTGTTTTCTGTTTTTGGAATTTCTGCGGATCGTTCAAATCCTTTTGTGTCATATCCTGCAAAAGATACTCGGAAAAAGATGCCAGCGCATTCCTGTATACATTCTTCTGCTTGCTTTCATCCCAGTCTGCCCGCATCAGACCCTTTTCCGTCATCACATAGGTGACGTTTGTACTGCTGCCGGATAAAGCATATTCCGAAAGAATCTTTTCTGTATAAGCACTTACAGTCCTCAGTCTGCCAGACGCCTCCCTGTGATACAGTTCAATTCTGGACCCCACAGGGAAAGCTATTTCCCGCTTTAATTCCTCAGGCGTCCCGCTTCCTGAAAGGGACTGCTGATAAAGCTGTGTTCCCGACGGACTCAAAACCCGGATGCTGGCATAAGTATCTGTAAATAAATAGTGCGGCTGAACCTCCTGCACCTGCCAGATTAAAACATTCCGCTCCATATCCACAGAAATGGTCGCAAACTCCTTGTCACTTATTCCCAGCATTTGAATCTTTATATCACCTGCCAGAATGTTATCTGTTTTAGAATACCGAAACTCCTTGCTCACGCTTCCCTTCGAAGCTGCCAGATACTCTTTTCCGCAAAGATATCCGGAAGTATTTGCTGTCGGAAGCTCCACTTCATAAATACCCACCGGAAGCTCTACCAGAAGATTCTCTGATGTAACCGGTATTTCCCGTACAATTTTCTCTCCGTTTTTGATTCGGATGTTTTTATTCTGTATCTGTGAAAGATCGTCTATATCAATGCGTATATTTACCTGACTTGTATACCCCGTGTCTGCCAGATCGTCCGTACTTACCAGACTGTAAATACCATCAAGCCCAAGCCTTGCCCGGACAGCCTCGCATTCTGTATCATCCGGAATCAGGTTTTTCAAATAATAGACCATCGGCAGATCCAGATCATAAATTTCATCCTCTTTCTTTTCAGAAGGATGGATATGCCATCCTTCAAAATAAGGAAGCAGATTATATCCTCCCGTCCGGCTGAAACTCTCCGTAATAATATCGGAAGAGGATGCTGACTTTCCATTCTCATAATAATATTTCCGATATTGGGTGTGCATGGCCGCTACCGTCTCCTGTGGTCCCAGCTTGTCCAGCGCATTCGTAAACATAAACAGACTTACATCAAAATGCTGTAACCCTTTTACAATTCCTGAAAAAGAAATCGTCTCTTCTCTTCTGCTCTGCGCTTTTTGCCCCAGAGCCGCATAGCGCGCCTCCTTTGTAGCCAGATTACTGAAACTTCCCAGCATCCATCCAAAATCCGTATCCGGACGATAAGTCGGCTCAAAATAATACCCCATGATATTATTTGTCGTCTCCACAAAAGGATGCTCCTGCTGCGCAATATTTCCCTCGTAGCCGTGGCCAAATTCATGCAGGGAAACCCAGTTTTTCATCAGATACCCTCCCAGGCTTCCATTGCTGTATTGCCCATTATTTGCACTGTGATCCGTCGTATAATAAGCCTCTCCCACACCGCTGTTATTTACCTTAATAAAAAACTTTGCCCTGACATTCTGATTGTATGGTTCTGTGGCATGGAAATCCAGACCTGCATACGCATCATACTGTTTTACAAACGCCGCATACCATTCCAGCATATCGTCAAGCGACTGAAACTGGTATGGCTCCTGAACCCCTGGTTTCCGGACAATATTATGTCTGTCAACGACAGGAATTAAAAAAGTCGCCGCATCCCCCTCCACAATGGCATACGGAGCTTGTGTCGCATCCCACACACTGAAAAATCTCTCCTGATCATCCCCGTACCGATAATAAGGAATATCCCTGAAATTATCATTCCATTCAATTTCCACGATCGGCTGCACAGTGGTATCCTTTGGCGTTGTAATAAAAGGTACGCTATCCACACTCCCCTTTGTTCCATCATCCCGGACAAAAGAATTTTTTACCGTCACCCACTCTCCGTTCGAAGGAATCGATACAGCAGATACCGGATTTGCCTGATTCTCATTCACAATCACTGTTTCCATATCCTGGTCATTATTCATAAATCTCAGTTCCAGGTCCTGTTGGAACTGCTGTCCATTCACCAGACGGATTTTCAGGCTGTTTCCTGCCGGAATCCAGAATCCCAGGCTCTGCCTGTCGTGATAATATCCCCTGTTGAATCCGATATCCGTCAAATGAGACGCATCCGGCAATGTGTATAAAATTCTCTGTATTTTCTTATCCTCTGTACTTCCTCCATTTCTGCTTAGCACCTTCACGACTGTCTGTAGATCAGAACTTCTTCCGTCCGCATCCGTCACTTTATAAGTAATCGTATAACTTCCCGGCTTTGATGTATCCACATCTCCTGTTTTCGTGATTTTTGCCGTCAGATCTCCGTCTTCCTGATCATCTGCAAACACGCGGTTTCTGCTTATATCAAAAGACTCTCCCTGATAAATCCATGTCTGCGCCGCTCCCGACAAGACTGGTTTTTGGTACTCTTCCTCCATTGCATTCGAGTGCGTCGCCAAAACAAAAAATGCTGCCGCCCCCACTGTTAAAATTTTGCTGGCTTTTCCAAATAAATGACCCATACTCTTTCTCCTGATAAAAAAATCTGCTTTTTTCAGTATAACATACTCTTTTCATAATTATCAATAAAAAATATATATCTTCTTTTGTTCTTTTTTGTTCCCTTTATCGCTTTTTGCGAAAAATTATATGTCGAGCAAAGCCCTGTATACCTCTCTTTTTCCAATCCCCCGGTCTTTGGCTACCAGCTTCATCGCTTCTTTCTTTTCCATTCCCTGGCTCAAATAATATTCCATATGTTCCGGAATACTGATTTTCTCCCAGACAGCGACCGCTTCACGCTCCATCTCTTTTCTGCTTTTCCCCTCAAGAACAAGAACACATTCTCCTTTCGGTTCCGTACTTTTAAAATGCTCCAATGCCTGCCGGATCGTTGTTGAAAAAGCAGTCTCATGCTTCTTTGTCAGTTCACGGCAGACCGTTATTTTTCTGTCTCCCAATACCTCCAAAAGCTCCGAAAGCGTATGAACCAGACGGTGAGGCGCCTCATAAATGATAATCGTTCTTGTTTCTTTTTGAAGCTCCTGAAAAACAGCCTGCTTTTCCTTTTTATCTGTAGGAAGAAAAGCTTCAAAACAAAACCTCCGGGTTGAAAGCCCTGACAGCGTCAACGCCGTGATACATGCAGCCGCTCCCGGCAGAGAAGTCACTTCAATCCCTGCTTCATAACATAATCTCACCAGTTCTTCACCCGGATCGGAAATTCCCGGCGTTCCGGCGTCCGTAATCAACGCCACATTCCTGCCCTGTCTCATCTTTTCGATCAGCACATAAGCTTTCTCAATTTTATTGTATTCATGATAACTGGTCATCGGCGTCCGGATTTCAAAATGATTCAAAAGTTTCATACTGTTTCTTGTATCCTCCGCAGCAATCAGATCCACTTCTTTCAGTGTCCGGAGCACCCGCATGGTAATATCCTCCAGATTCCCAATCGGGGTTGCGCACAGATATAGCTTTCCCTGCATGTTCATCCTCCTTAATACCCGTAAATATCGTAAATTTCTTTCCTGTAAACACCCGGCTTTTCATATACGATTAGTGGTTTCTCCACAGTAATCCTGGATTTTCCTCCCCGCACCGCCTCGATCAGTACCATATTCGGTTCCTTATCCACAAAAGGATGCACAAGCTTCATCCTTTTTGGTTCCAGCTTATACTCCACCAGCATATGTATAATTTCCGCCAGGCGAAACGGCCTGTGAACCAGATAAAAACGGCCTCCTACCCTGAGGAGCTTCGCTGTCTGGCCGATCACATCCTCCAGTGTACAGCATATCTCATGTCTGGCGATTGCCTTTTCCTTATCCGGATTTACCAGTCCATGCTGTCCCGTCATATAAGGAGGATTACTCGTAATAACATCA
Source organism: uncultured Lachnospiraceae bacterium (assembly GCA_937965795.1). Classification (GTDB taxonomy): domain Bacteria; phylum Bacillota; class Clostridia; order Lachnospirales; family Lachnospiraceae; genus Hominisplanchenecus_A. The sequence continues at coordinate 40,941 of CALCMD010000033.1, forward strand.
AAAGAAGCCGGATGAAATAAGCTTCCGGCTTCCCTGATATCTCCCTCTATGATCGAAATCCTGTCCTCCAGATGATTATACCTGACGCTTCTCTGCGCCATTTCAGCGCTGATGCTCTGTATTTCCAGCCCGGTAAAATGCTTTCCTTTTGTTTTTCCTGCCAGAAGAATCGGTATGATTCCGGTTCCCGTCCCCAGATCAAGAACCGTCTCACCCTCCTTTACAACTGCAAACCCTGACAGAAGCACTGCATCCATCCCAAAGCAAAATGTATTTTCATTCTGAATGATTTTATATCCGTTTCTGTGAAGGTCGTCCAGACGCTCCCCGGAACGCAGACTATTTTCCATTTTTTCTGATCTTTCCTTCCTTTTTCTCCAAAGCTTCCAGTTCTCTCAGTTCTTTATCCTCCACCGTCATTTTCTCTTTTTTATGTCTTGGCCTGAATTTCAACTGACTTACCGAATACTCTCTGACTTCCTTTTCTCCGTCAATATCCACAATGATCTTTACCATCTGGCGCAGAACATTCACGCTTTGTACTTCGCCCTTCAATCCATCCGCCGTATGGACCATATCTCCTGTTCCTGGCAGACAACTGTTCAGGTACTCATACGTTTCTTCCTCATTTTTCAGACAGCACATAAGCCTTCCGCAGACGCCTGAAATTTTCGTAGGATTTAAAGAAAGATTCTGCTCCTTTGCCATCTTAATCGAAACAGGGGCAAATTCGGATAAATAAGAATGACAGCAGAGCGGTCTCCCGCAGATACCGATTCCTCCAATAATTTTCGTTTCATCCCTGACGCCGATCTGACGCAATTCAATTCTTGTTTTAAACACAGCCGCCAGATCTTTTACCAGATCTCTGAAATCAATCCGTCCATCCGCTGTAAAATAAAATAAAACCTTATTGTTGTCAAAGGTATACTCCGCGTCAATCAGTTTCATCTCCAGCTCATGTTTCCATATTTTTTTCTGGCAGATCTGCAATGCTTCCTTTTCTTTTTCACGGTTTCGTTCTACTCTCATATCATCATCCGGCGTCGCCACACGTATCACCGGTTTTAAAGGCTGGACGACCTGATCCTCCGGCAAATCTTTCATTCCTATCACGACCGTGCCATATTCCACCCCTCTGGCGGTCTCCACAATGACATGATCCCCTTTTTTTATATAAAATTTCTTTGGGCTGAAATAATAAATCTTCCCTGCATTTCGAAATCTTACTCCTATAATCTTCACCATTACGCCAAGTTCTCCTTTATCGTCATAAACAACAGCTCCATTGTCAGCTCAAAGTTCACATTTGCGCTAAGCCGCTCTTTGGCCTTCTGAATTCCTTCCAGAATCTGTTCCAGTCCTTCATAAGAACCTTTATTGATCTGTTCTGTAATCGACTGCACCTGGTCTTTAAACGCCAGTCCATCCACATCCCTTGTCGCTTTAAAATACAGCACGTCACAGTACCAGACGGAAAGAATATCCAGATAATCTTCTATCTGCACTTTAAACTCTGTCACAGCTTTTACCGACGCTATGATGTCCTGTATCTCCATTTTCGGGCTGTTTTTCACCAGATGAAGCGCCGCCGCCTTAATCTCACTGAAATTTTCGGAAGAAGCCAGTTCCACCGCTTTTCCCACATTTCCATGTGAAAACGCCACACAAATATCCGCCTGGTAATCCGGAATCTGTACATGTTCCATCAGATACTTCTTCACCTGTCTGTCCGATACCGGCTTCATATTCAGCATCACGCACCTGGACAGGATCGTCGGAAGAAAAGAAGAAGCATTTGTCGTAAGCAGCAGAATGACTGCATATGCCGGAGGCTCTTCGATGGTTTTCAGCAACGCATTCTGAGCCTGTACCGTCATTTTTTCCGCATCCGGCACAATATAAATCTTATACCTGCCGCTGTAAGGTCTGATCTGCACATCATTCACAAGCTGCTCTCTGATCTCATCCACACTGATGCTGTTCGGCTTCTCATGCGTTACCCTTATAATATCCGGATGGTTTCTGTTCTCTGCCTGCCTGCATGATCTGCACGTTCCACAGCCATTTCCTTCTTCGCACTGCAATGCCTGGGAGAAAGCGCCTGCCAGCAGCTTCTTTCCGGAACCTTTTTCTCCATTTAATATATAAGCATGTGAAACCTTATTTAGTTTCATCGCATTTTCCAGATGTTCAATTACCTGTTTATGTCCAACAATATCCTTAAATTCCGGCATATCATCACCTCTTTTTTTCTATCATCCCGCACTGTCATTCCTACTCTAATTGAAAGTATAACACAGATTCTTATTTTTACCTAGAAAAATATTCACCTATAAACCTTGCAATTTCTTCTATACATACACCGATTTCTCCATTGTTATAAAATTTTTTTAAAATTTTTGCTTTTTCAAGATTCTCCTTTGAAAAATCTGACGTGTCTGCCAGAAACCTGCGGCACAATTCTTCATAATTCGGATTCTCCTGCTTTCTTTCACGGTTCAGCGCTCTTTCCAGGCGAATCCCATCCTCCACTTCAATATAAAGCGGTACGATCACTTCTTCTCCATAATAATCCTTCAGCTGTTTACAGGATTCCAATGTTCCGATCGCCAGATAATCCTTCTCTTTCAAATCCATATTTTCATCATCCACGGTAAAATACTTCCATACTCCGCACACCGTATCGTATCTTCGAAGTTCGATGACCTTCCCTTCCGTCAAAAGCTCCTGTAGCTTTTCTTCTTTTACAAAATGATACTGCAAACCATCCGTCTCACCCGCGCGAATAGGCCTTGTCGTATAAAGCACGATTTTGTGCAGTTTTAATTCCTTCCTGCGTAAAAGAGCTTCATAAACCGTATCCTTCCCGGAAGAACTTTTTCCCATTACATAAAAAATCTTTCCCATCAGCTTTTCTTCTCCAACATGAACTACTTCATAACCTGTATCTTACGCAGAGAATATTCTTCCAGCCCCTGTATGGAATATCCCCTCTGCTGAAACTGTTTCACTTTATCCAGAACTCCTCTGCTGATTCTCTCACCCGGAACCAGAATCGGAATTCCCGGAGGATAAAGATAAAGAAATTCCCGGCTTATCCGTCCTTCTGATTTTTCCAGCAAAACACTTTCTTTTGGACTTTCCAGAGCCTCCGAAATCCTGCACACATGCTCATTTTTCGTGACCACGTTATCTGCTTCACAATATTCTTTGCCATCTTTTTTCTCAAAAGCTCCTATCGAGTGATCTATTTCCATCAAAGCCTCATAAAGCCTCTGAAAACCCTCTGCCGTATCTGAAACAGAAGTCAACGCCAGCGCATAAGTTCCGGCCGCCATCTCTAATTCCAGATGATACCTGTTTCTCAATCTGTCGTCAAGCCAATTTCCATCCATTCCTGTTCCCTTAACAGAAATTACCAGTTTTGACCTGTCAAAATCAAAAACACCGCTTTTTCCGATGAGACTAGAACCAGCCAAACGAACCTGTGAAAATTTTTCCGCTCCCTTATAAAATTTTTCAAGGTTCTCTTTTAATTTTTCAAACATTTCTTTTCCATTTTCCTGCATCGTTCTGATACATTCATCCATTCCTGCCATAAAAACATAAGACGGACTGCTGCTCTGGTATATTCCCAGATACATGCGCAGTTTTTCCCTGTCCACCCTTTTTCCGTTTACATGAAGAAGCGCCGTCTGCGTCAGCGAGGGCAGCGTTTTATGAAGACTGTGAATCACAAGATCCGCCCCCATCTGCACCGCACTTTTCGGAAAATAAGGATGAAACCCAAAATGCGCTCCATGCGCTTCATCCACGATCAGAGGAATTTCCCTCTGATGTACGATTCCCGCTATTTTCCCTATATCCGAAACCACCCCGTCATAAGTAGGAGAAGTTACAATCACTGCCTGAATATCCGGATTTTCATTCAACGCCTGCTTCACTTGATCCGGGAAAATTCCTCCATTGATACCAAAGGAATTTTCTTTTTCAGGATAGAGATAAATGACCTCCAGCTCCTGAAGCAATGCTCCATGATAAACCGCCTTATGGCAGTTTCTCGCCATAAGGATTTTTCCTCCCTTCGCTGTACAGGCTGAGATAGCGCTCAAAATCCCACAGGTACTCCCATTTACCAGAAAATGCGTCTCTTCTGCTCCATATAAGACCGCCGCCCTTTTTTGTGCCTCTTTCAAAATTCCTTCTGCATGATGCAGATTATCAAAACCGTAAATTTCCGTAATATCAATGAAAAATGGATTTACAAAATTCTTTCTTCTTTTATGTCCCGGCATATGAAACGGATATGCTTCGGATGCCTGATATTTTAAAAGTGCATCATACAAATACTCCATCTTTTGCTTCTCCCTTTTTGTTAAGAATCTTTGCAAATTCTTTATAAAAAAAACATAATTTAAACACAAATTCTGTTTATACTAAAACTGTATTAGCAAACAGCTAATATATTTTCATAACTCACTCTTCGCAGCTTCCACAGGCTGCGGAGAACTCCCTCAAAATATTTTATTTTTTCTCTTTCCTTGAAAAGAACCT
>CALCMD010000034.1 GCA_937965795.1 uncultured Lachnospiraceae bacterium
TTAATTTGATGCGACTGCGTCGCCACTGGTAATAAGAAAATGCCGCTTAACATTTCGCTGCTTCGAACTGCCACGTCCCCACATGCTGGAATCCGTATTTTTCCAGACACCGGATCTGTTTAGGTGTGGTAAGCCCTTCTTTTTTGCGCTTGTCCAAACGGTCTAAAATTTTCGCTGCTTTTCCGCAGCAGTCGATTTGGTCGGGCAGGATGCCCAGCTTTTCAAGCGTAGCTTTCTGCTTATCAGTTACCGATCCTATTTCCCATCCAAAAGCTGGCACGTATCCGGATAAATCTTCCGCCTGGATACTCATTTCGAACTGCAGCGGGTCTACCAGTTTCTGCTTCCTGCGTTTCATTTCGGCAAGCTGCTTCGCCAGTGATTCTTCGCGCTGCGCAACGACATCTTCTGACGCTGTCTTTTCTGCTTCCTCGATGTCGATCGGGCAGCCTGTCTCTTTCTCCATGTTCTCCGTCATTTTCTGTTCCACTTCTGCGTCCTGGCAGATCAGGCTTGCAGGGCGGCAGAGCTCGTGGCGTTCCGTATGCCACAAAAAATCTAAAAGCAGAAGATGGTCTTTTCCAGGCGCAAGCCTCGTCCCGCGCCCCACCATCTGGCAATAAAGGCTGCGAACTTTTGTCGGTCGCAGCACTACGACACAATCTACAGACGGGCAGTCCCAGCCTTCTGTCAACAGCATGGAGTTGCAGAGTACGTTGTATTCGCCACGGTCAAACGCTGCAAGCACTTCTGCTCTGTCCTGGCTGTCCCCATTTACTTCCGCGGCGCGGAACCCATTCTCATTCAGGATGTCCCGGAATTTCTGGCTCGTCTTTACCAAGGGGAGGAATACAACTGTTTTCTTTTCCATGCAGTATTTTTCCATTTCTTCTGCGATCCCATGCAGATAAGGATCCAGGGCTGTCCCAATATCATTGGCTTTAAAATCCCCGGCCTGTACGCTAACACCTGTCATATCAATCTTCAGCGGGATTGTAAGGGCTTTTATTGGTGATAAAAACCCTTCCTTAATGGCTTTTGGAAGAGTATATTCGTATGCCAGGCTTTCAAAAAATTGCCCCAGGTTTCTCATATCGCCCCGGTCTGGCGTGGCTGTCACGCCAAGGACTTTCGCTTTCGGGAAATGGTCCAGCACTCTCTGGTAGCTGTCTGACAGGCAGTGATGCGCTTCATCAATGATGATGGTGTCAAAATAGTCTTCTGTGAAATTAGAAAGCCGTTTTTCCCGCATCATGGTCTGTACAGAGCCGACCACCACCCGAAACCAGCTCCCAAGGCATGACTCCTCTGCTTTCTCCACTGCGCAACCAAGGCCAGTGGATTTATGTATTTTGTCAGCCGCCTGTTCAAGAAGTTCTCCCCTATGCGCTAAAATCAGCACACGGTCACCGTGACGGACGCAATCCTCTGTCACCTTAGCGAACACGATTGTCTTGCCGCATCCGGTCGGGAGCACCAGCAGCGTACGGTTTACGCCGCCGTCCCACTGCTCAAAGATTGCATCCTTGGCTTCCTTCTGGTATGGTCTTAATTCCATCTCCAACACTCCTTAAAAGCTTCCCGCCGTGTATCTTTTCGGCTCTTTTGGGTACAGCTTATCAATATGGTTGTATTTTTTCGCCGGGTCTTTCTTGCCCGGGTCAAGTGTCACACGCGCCCTGCCAGTGCATCCGGGCAGCGCGTTCCAGTTCATGCGCAGCTCTTCCCCCTTCTTTTTTAAGCCGACGCCGCAGAACAGCTCTGAAAGCTTCCATTCCATCTTGGAATGCAGGATATAATTATTCCTGATCGTCGCAGTGCTGCCGTCCGGCGCCTGGATGTTAAAATATACGACTGCCATGTTACACGGCGGGATTTTGTCGCTCCCGTCAAAACGTGCCCGGTCATAGTGGTCGATTATGAAATCATAATCACCTTCCGGCAGTTCCAAAAAATTGCTGTCATTCTTAATAGTGTCGTTCCAGTCAAAACTTCTTTCTTCAGCCATGGTATATGCCCTCCTTAATTAAACGGAATTTCTTCCTTTTCTTTCATCTCTTTGATCATTGCCAGCACCTGCGGCCATGCATCTATCAGGCACCCATCAATGAATTCCTTTTCATAATTCCAGATCTCCATATCTGCCGTATAATACCCTCTTGCTGCTACAACGTTCTGGATGTCCCAGTCGCTGACATCATTGGCTTCCATCAGGTCACGCAGGGACTTTGGTATCCTTTCATCCAGCCCGGATGTTTTTGGCTGGTTAATGGGCAGGCTCATCTGTTCTCCATTTGCCATGCCGCCAGGTACCGCTGTTTCCGTCGGTGCTTTAGTCTCCTGCCTGGCGTGGGTATCTTCCGGCATTGGATTTCTGCTCTGCGCAGTGGCGGGAGGCGACTGCGCAGGCCTGTTGCTGCCCGAAGAACTGTTTGGAATAATATGTGCAATAGCCTCGTATTCAAATGGCACTTCTTCCGGAAGCCCATACCGGTTCTTTGCATCCCAACAGGGGTGGTGCTGCGTATACATTACACGCTTCCCACCTTGGGCTTTGTGTTTTTTGCCATCCTTATCTGCAGCTATAGAGTAGGTCTTATAGTTGGCAAACAGCAGCATATCCGCCCACTCTTTTACCAGCGGCGAAGTCTGCGAGGATGTCTTCTTGCCAAGTTTCAGTTCGTATCGGTCATAAGCCCCCATTTCATCCGGCTGTTCAAATTTTCTGATTTGCGCATGTGCAGTTAGCACCACGTTGACACCTGCTTTCACGACGTCTGACAGCCGGTTCAGGAAACGCCCAAATTCTTCTTTCGCGTAGACATATCCGTTACCATATCCAAAATCCTCGATACCGCTCTTGTGGTGCTTATCACAGATTGCCTCAATGCACATCTGCTCCGCCCAGTCAATCGTGTCTATGACAAGGGTCCTGCAGGTTCCAGGATTAGTTTTTACATAGTCGATCTGATCCAGCAGCATCTGCCAGCTGGACGCCTCTGGGAGTCTTCCCACATCCATATCCTTTGTGCTTCCCTCCGTGTCAATAAACACCGGATCGGGGAAGTGGGACGCAAAGGTTGATTTGCCTATCCCTTCGGGTCCATAGACCACCACCTTTTTCGCTCCCGGGATCTTCCCTCTGATGATCTCCATTAAAATACACCTGCCTTCCATTTTGTTTTCTTATTTTCCGCGGCGGCCGGTTGCTCCTGCCCTGCCACATATCCATCCTCAATGATGATGGTACACTCGTCCCCAGTAGATACCCTTGTAGCAATCGCCTGCAGTCCTTCCTGTTCCAGCCACTGTCCAAACTCGTTCAGCGTATCCCTGTCCATCTGCTCCAGCTTGTCCAGGAGGACAAACCCGCATTTGGGGTTCAGCTTTCTTACAATCGCCGTCGATACCTTCAAGCGGTCAGAACCAGACATGTTATCCCATTTCTGCCCCATGTATACAAGCTCGCCATCTTTCACGGATAACTCCGGAAGCGGCAGCTCTGCCGAACCAAGAAGGTCTGTTTTCTGTTTTCGAGTATCCTCGATCTGTTTCGTCAGTTCATCGTACTGGCGAGCATATTCCCTGGCGTCCTCTTCTGCTTTGTCTTTATCGAAGTTCGCCCTGACTTTCCGGTTGATTTCCTCGATGTCTGCAAGGCTCGCCTCAAGCTCCGCCGTGGATTCATCCTGTAAGTCCTTTGCCGTCATATGCGCAACACGCAGGTCTGCTTTTGCCTTTTCAAGCTCCTGCGTTTTCTTATCAAGCTGTACCTGCATCGCGTCTACTTCCTGCGTCAGGAAAGCAACGGACTGTCTCAGGCGTTCGGCCTGATTCCTTTTCCGCTGGTTCTCCCCGTTCCTAGCAAGGATGTCCTGCTGCTGCCGGAGCAGTTCGGACGGGGATACCAGATCTTTCGGCACATCCGGATAAAATGGCTGCTCCTTCGCATACTTCTTTTTCTGGTCTGCGATACGTCCAAGCGTCTGCCGTTCGTTGTAAAGCTCTGTTTCCTTCTTCTCCAGTTCTGTCAGTCTGTCGCCCACACCGATGATCTGCAGGAGGGTCTGCGCTTTCTTCCGGTTGTCCGCCTCCATGAACCGCGGGAGGTCAAGCGCAAGCTGCTCCACGAACTCGTTCAGGAGCTGCTGCCCTCCTTTATTGCCCTGCGGGTCAGTCACTTTCAGGGAACTGTTCTTGCCCTTACGCTCCGCGATCAGGCCGTTACTCATTACAATGTGAAGGTTTGGCGGAATAACCGAGTCCTTCCGCTGCGCCTCTGAAGGGCGGTACCTATCTCCACCCAGTGCCCATGCGATGGAATCCAGTACAGAGGTTTTGCCCTGATTGTTGTTTCCTCCGATGACCGTCAGCCCGTTTGCCGTCGGCTCAATTTTCACCGCCTTGATACGCTTGACGTTTTCAATCTCGAGTTTATTGATCTTAATGTTATCCATTGCTTTTACCTCCGTTTTCGTGGTATAATCACTTTGTTAAATATTTTCATGCCGCCCTGGCGCTGTTCCCGCAGCCCGGGGCTCTTTCTTTTCCCGCATGACCTCATGCGATGCCTTGTCGATGATTAGACTTTCTCTGCGTTCAATTCCCCGGTCTACCAGGTACAGATACAGCTTGTCCTCAAAAACCACCAGCCACTCATCCGGGTTCAATCCAGATAAACTTATGATTTTCCTCTGTGCCCTTCTCGGCCTGTGCGCATTCTGCACACTCTTCGGCGTTCCCGGCTTCGGACTGTTCGCATTCTGTCTGTCCTTCGGTGTTTCCATCTTCCCCTCCACCTTCTTCCCCGCAGTGTATCTGTCCCAGCTCCGTCTGCGTCCCGTTATAAGCATCCACGTAATAAACATCCGGATGCGCTTCGTTCTTTGTGGCGCCAAAGATTGTCAATCCTTCACTTTCCGACATGTGTGTTACTTTAACCGTGCCGCCGCACGCACTCATGTCTATGTTCGTCAGCCCGTATTTCCTCCGCATGGCGTCCATTGCTTCCACCAGAGGAATGAAGTCCGGCGCCGCCTCCGGCCACTTCTCCTTTGTCATTTCCTGCATCTTGCTTTCCTCCTCCGTCTTTTCCTTCTCCATTTGCCGATCGCCTCCCCCAGTTTTTCCGCCCAATCTTCCGCCGTACATGCGATTATGATCCCGATCACATATGCGTACATAATGATGATCCACGCATCAGCCCTCGTCATCGTCGCATCCGCTGGCGGGAAGTTGTAGAATACGAATGCCGAGAATGCGAACCCGAAAAAATGTTTAGCCATCGTCTTTCTCCTCCTTGCCTGGCTTGTCCTTTGTCTTACCGCCTTCAGGCGGTATTCATCTGTAAATACCTCAGATTCTGTTCCGCAATGGTTTTCAGAATCTTCTCGGTTTCCTCCTGTGTCTTGTCTCTGCAATAATCATCACAAATATGTATGGTCGTTTCGTCCAGGTGCAGCGTCTGTACAATGTTCCCTTCCATAAAAACCACCTCCCGGTTAAAATCTATGCTTCCGTGTTTGTACACGTTTCCTGTTTTTATCATCCAGACATATCCCAGATGTCCCCCTCTTAATTCATAACTATCCCGGAATACAGCATATCCGGCTATTCCCTGCCCTGATTCCCTGAAAGCTATTGCTTTTCTTATGCTTCTCCTCTATCCTGTTCGTACAGGCTGTTGCCGCGCCGAGTACATAGAAAGGAGAACAGGAATGAGATTAAATCCCGATTGTATACGTGACATACTTCTCACTGTTGAAGAAAAATGTGATTTTGATATGCCCTGGGAATATAACAAGGACGACATTGACAGTGATTATCTTTGCAATTATTCCCATAACGAAATCGTTTACCATATTCGTCAAGCCGAAGAATCGCGTTTAATAACCGGTTTGCATTATTACGATGGAGGAAGCTCCGTCCTTATTAGTGATTTGTCTCCAAAAGGCCATGAATTTCTTTCCAACATTCGTTCAGATACTGTATGGAATGATGTAAAAGAAGTGAGTACCAAAGTTGGCTCCAGGTCATTAACCGCAATCACGCAAATTGCATCCGGCGTCATTACTCAAATAATTAAACATCAGCTTGGAATATGAAACATCTTTTTGACGGCCTTCATCGTATACTTCTGTATTGCTTCGTCCGATGGCAAATCGACACCACATTCGGAGTAGTACAGGAGTATTGCTGAAACAGAAATCTTATAGCTAACTGCCTTCAAAACCGCATATACGGTTATGATAACCAACAATACTGTTGTCATTTTCGCTTCGCCCCCTATCCCGCTTTCTTCTCTGTAAAATCTGTTGACTTTCTTTTCTCGTTCTCCTATTCTTTAGATACAGGCACTGCCATGCCGAGTACATAAGAGGAGAATAAAAATGAAACAGCTTTTTGAAAATATTACTGATACTGCGTACAAAACTCTTGATTGGATACTTCACAATCCCGACTCACAACCCGCTGACAGATTCTTTGATGAACCTACTATCGACGGTCAAATAGAGTTACTCGAAAGAGACAAGTTAATCACTATCGATAATGTCGGTCATCTTAACATTACTGAACTTGGCCGCGCCGCTTTGTTAGAGCACGATAAAATTGTTGAGCAACGCAAGATTACTGAGCAGCGCAGGCAAGAAGAATTAGAAGTATTTAAAAACATTTCTAATTCAGTTAAACAACAAGCCGATGCAGCGATGACTCAGGCTGGCATTGCTATCGAAACATCTAAAAAAGCTGATGTAAAAGGATGGATTGCTGTAATAATTTCCGGATGTGTTATGCTTATCCAGCTTATAGTTAATTACCGTGAAATTTTAAACTTTATACGCAAAATTTTATGATTACCTCAATAGTCAATATAAGAAACCAGCATATTGAGACGAATATGAGAGCAAACGTTGTGAACCTGTCAGAGCGTTCTGCTCTTTTTTTTGCGTATTCTATCTTCTCTTCCAGTGTCATGTCTTTATATTTTTTCTTCATCCCTTCCCACCCCCTATCCCGCTTTCTCTTTCAGCTCGTGCTAAACCTTCATCACAACAAAATCATTACAAATTGAATGATTGCTTTTATAACTGATGCTTGCATATTCCTTGCCGTTCAATTTGTACACTGCTTCTTTTTCCAGTGTCTCGATGAATGACTTACATGCTTTTGTGATACAGCTGGCAAAGATGGTTGTCGCCTTTTCCCCTCCTGCAAAGTAAATGTCATATCGTTTCATTCTTTCACCCCCTCCTATCCTGCTTTCTGATCTGTAAAATCTGTTGACTTTCTTTTCTCATTCTCCTATTCTTTAGATACCGGCGTTGCCGCGCCGAGTACATAGAAAGGAGATAAATTATGAAATTTGATTTAACAATTTCTGTTACTGCCATTCTTGGGATTGCCGCTATAATCTCACCCATTGCAACTGCTATCATCAATAATCGTTATCAAATTAAACTCAAAAAGCTCGAAATGCAGCAACAAAAACTCGAAAAAACAACTTATTACATACGATCCATTTTTGAGAACTATTTGCGATGCGCTGGACGCTGTATATACAATGCCGACCGTGAAGCAAGAAAAGAATATGGAGAATACTATTTCCTTGCTCTCTCCTACGCTCCCGAATCGCTTTCGGAATCTTTTGTCAAAATAAATGATGCAATATATCAAGATGATTACAATGCTGCAATTCATTTGTTAGAAGAGCTTAAACCAGAAATAAATAAACTGCTGAAAAACATGTAATTAAAACACATATTGATAATACGTACACCAGATACAGTCTTGAACTTTCAGGCTGTATCTTTTTCATGACTCTCCAGCAAACAAACGCCACAATCCATACAAGCGCAATCATCAGTACATTTCCCACCTATATCACCCCCTATCCCGCTTTCTGCGGCTCTATTTCTCTTTCATGCCGTCCGTAGGATAGCACGTCATTTTTCATCTTTCATTTAGTCATCTTATTTTTATCAAATTTAATTTGATTTTTCGGGCATGAAAATAAACTTGAGTGGAATATTATATAATTCACTCAGTGCTTTTCCCTGCGATACTTTAGGTTCAGTCGTTCCCTTTTCCCATGCCACTACTGTATTTTTAGAAACTTTCATCTTCTTCGCCACTTCATCTTGTGTCATTCCTGCATTTACCCTAGCTGCTGCAAGACTTATTCTAAATCCTTCCAAGCTATTTTCTCCTTTCCCCCGTATAGCCGATAGGTCAGCTTGAATAAACTATTTTCTGTTTTTAATAAGTTTTAAAATTAAGCAAATTTGTACGATAGAAAGAATAATCTGCACAATGTTCAGAGCAATTCCCATATTCTCACCGCCTTTCTTTTTAAGTTATATCTTGACAATGAGCTTTTAAAAAGGTATTCTTTCATCAGGGGAGGTTTCCCTCCCCATCCTCTTATCCGATTGTCTCGGCCAGCTTCATCAATAATCCGATGATGCTGATTAAGAGGTTGATGATTGCGGTTGCAAGTAGAACTTTTTCGGTTGTCGGCTTGCTTCCGCTTTTTTTAACCTTTTTGCTCATTGTTATCACCTCCTGTATTTGATGATTCTATTATATATCAAATTAAATTTGATGTCAATACCAAAATCAAACTTTTTTTGATTTTTTGTTGATTTATTTTCATTTATAATGTATACTCTTATTATCACATAGAAAAGGAGAGACAATACCCCTATGACAGATGAAAAGCAAAAAAAGATTTTTTCAAAAAATTTATCTAATTACTTAAATATTTATGGGAAAACCCAAAAAGAAGTTGCTGATGCTATCCGTGTTTCTCCTCAAACATTTAATACATGGTGTCAGGGGATAGCTTTGCCTCGAATGGGAAAAGTCCAGCTTTTGGCTGATTACTTCCATATCAATAAGTCTGATTTGATTGAAGAGCATACACAAGCAATTGTTTCTTCTCCAGATTACACCCATACATCCACGCCAGAAGAGTTTGAAAAGCTCATAATACCCTACCGAAATCTCGATGATTTCGGCAAAAAACACATTGACTACGAATTAGAGAGAGAATCCACCAGAGTAGCCACCCTGAGTAAGAAAGACTTCCGTATAAAGGAACTGGAAGCCATCAACGCCCTGCCCCCTGCTCCACGGCGCATTTACACTTACCTTCACAAGATAGCGGCTGCCGGAGTTGGCTTTTACTTCGACGATATCCCAACCGATACCATTGAAGCCCCATACCGGGAAAATGCTGACTTTATCGTTGGGGTAAATGGTGACAGCATGGAGCCGACGTATTCCAATGGTGATTTAGTATATGTAGAAAAATGCCAGATTGTAGAACCTGGCGAAATCGGTATCTTCATAGTAAACAGTGAATGCTTTATCAAAGAAGCCGGACACGATGAACTTATCTCTCACAATAAAAAATACAAACCCATTCCGGGAACCGAACATATTATTTGTGTAGGCAGGGTTCTGGGAAAGGTGAATACAGATTAAACCGTTCCGGCGTTTTAATAAAAACACAAAAATTGTTTAAATTTTTGTACATTGCGAATACTTGACAAGGCTCTAACATATGCTATAATGTAGCTAATTAGCGAATGACTGGTGTCCGGTCGCGAAAGAGTCTTGGAATTGTATTTCAAGGCTCTTTTTGCATCTGGAGGTACTTATGAAAACAAATGAAATATTCTATATGACTGTCAATCAGCAAATCGAAAAATTGAAATCTCAAGGGCTCGTCATTGATGATGTTAATTTTGCCAAATCTGAATTACAACTATACGGATACTCAAATTTAATAAAAAGTTACCGAGATCCTTATATTTTTATTGATGGTGGCAAAAAATTATACCGTTCTGGAGTAACGTTTGAGCAAATTTGGTCTTTATTCATTTTAGACAAAAATCTGCGTAATGCTGTAATGGCATCTATGTTAGATCTCGAAGAGCGCATCAAGGAGGCCACTGCAGATGTAATTGCCAATGCTTTTGGATGTCATCAAGATTTATATTTAGATTTTAAAAATTATCGTGATAAAAAAAGACGCAAAAAGCAATTTTCTTTATCTACTATTTTAAACAATATGAAAAAAGCATTAAACACCGATAAGAATCCTATTGCTCACTATTTGCAAAAATACGAAGCTGTTCCTCCGTGGATTTTATTTAAAAGCATCTATTTTAGTTCTATTGTTAATTTTATATACTTATTTAAACCGGCTGAACAGTTCGCTGTTGCTTCTAAGTTATATGACAATGATAAACTCAAATTAGATCAACATGCCCTGACTTTTCTTTTAATGGACACCTTATTTATTTGTCTTGAATATCGTAATCTGGCTGCTCACGGAGGGCGTATATATAATTATAAATGTAACAGTCAACTGCGTTTTATGAATCTCAGCCAGGATGATGTGCATGGGTTTAGCCAATTATTATTTTTATTACATATATTTGACTACCAAATGCCCTACGATCATCTTAGTCAAGCATTGACCCATCAATTAAATCGACATTGCGGCCAGTATCCAGAAGACGTAACCTATCTTGGGCAAATTTTAAATATAGATATTTCATTACGTGAAACTGTATGGGTAACTCAAAAATCCAATAAATACCATAAAGATGAGCATTGCAGTGGTATTAAAAATCCTTCTGAAATAGATATTGCTGAGGCCAAAAGCCACGGTTTATCTCCATGTAAAAAATGTTGCGATTAAAACGCAAAAACCGCCCCGGCATCACCCGGAACGGCTTTCGCATATATCCGAAGATATACTCGTTCTGAACAAACATATTGTATCATCTTCGGGAATAATAGTCAATAACCGGGCATTTCTATGCCCTGTAAGGAGATGATAACGCATGAGTACAGATGAATATGCAATCTACCTCCGCAAGTCCAGAACCGATATGGAAGCGGAGAAATACGGCGACGGCGAAACCTTGAGCCGCCACCGGAAAATTCTTCTTGAGCTGGCACGTCAAAGAAACCTTCCCATTACTAAAATTTATGAAGAAGTCGTTTCCGGTGAAACGATTTCCGCCCGTCCCCAGATGCAGGCTCTGCTCCAGGACGTGGAGTCCGGGAAATTTAAAGGCGTGCTTGTGATGGAAGTCGAGCGTCTGGCAAGGGGAAACACCAGAGATCAGGGCGTCGTAGCTGATTCTTTCAAATACGGAAACACCATGATTATAACCCCTTCCAAGACCTATGACCCCCACAACGAATTTGACGAAGAATACTTCGAATTCGGTCTTTTTATGAGCCGGCGTGAATACAAGACCATCAACCGCCGTTTACAGCGCGGTCGCATGGCTTCCCTGTCAGAAGGTAAATATATCGCCGGCGCTGCCCCCTTCGGATACCGGAAGGTTCATGTATCAAACGGAAAAGGCTATACGCTGGAGGTCGTTCCGGAAGAAGCTGCTACGGTCCGACTGATCTATGATCTGTATACCCACGGCGAACCACAGCCGGACGGAAGCTATAAGAAGCTCGGCCTGCTGCTGATCTGCAAGAAACTGGACGCCTTGCACATACGCCCCTCGAAAAATGACTCCTGGTCTGTCGCCAGTGTAAAAGACATTCTCACCAATCCCACCTACACTGGAAAAGTGCGCTGGCAATGGCGAAAATGCGTGAAAACCGTACAGGATGGAAATGTGTCCGTACAGCGGCGCAAAGACCCTCACTGCATGGTTCTGGACGGGCTTCACGATGCGATCATCCCGGAGGAGGTATTTGAGCAGGCGAGAGAGATCATGTCCTCCCGCTCCCACGCCCCTGTTGCAGATAATACAGTATTGAAAAATCCTCTTTCCGGCATTATCTACTGCGGCATCTGCGGAAAACGAATGACACGTACATACAGCAACACCCGCGCAGGATATTATACACTGAAATGTCCGAACCGTAACTGTAAAAATGTGTCGGCTCCCCTCTATCTGGTGGAAGAGAAGCTTTTGGATGGGCTGCGCGAATGGCTGGAAAATTATAAACTAGACTGGGATACCGACGGAAACTTTTCCACACTTGCTTCTGATTCTATCCACACGGCCATAGAACGGAGCCGCTCGGAACTCTCCGCCCTGCATCAGCAGTTAGAAAACACTTTCGATCTGCTGGAAAGAGGGATTTATTCTACGGAAGTATTCGTGAAGCGGAACCAGCTCCTTACCTCAAAGATTTCGGAACTGTCTACAGACATCGAAGAAATGGAGAGGAACTATGAAGAGGAGCTTCTGCGTGAAAAAGCCAGATATGAGTTTATACCGAATATTGAAAACATTCTTGAACTGTATGGCGGCCTGGAGCAGATTCGAACGAAAAATGAACTGCTGAAAACCGTTATCGGGCGGGTAGATTACGTAAAAAACACTCCAAATACAAAAGGAAAGCGGGATCAGGCCAATTTTGAACTTACAATTTTCCCGAAAATCCCGCATTCCTGATTACTGTATAGCTTATATGTCCGTATTTATACCCCCATTCATAGGTCATCAGCAATACATGATTCGCCGCCTCCCCCAGCGCCCGGTAATCTTTCCCTTCATAGAGAAGTCCCGGCTGATTGGCGGAAGTCTTTGGCGCCAGCGCCACGGACACCTGGTATCCCAGTGCATTCATACGCTCCGTCGCCTCCGCTACAAAAGCCGTAAAACCATCCCGGTCCTCCGCCTTGATATATTCAAAATCAATATCCAGACCCCCATATCCTTTCTGCTCCATCACCTGCGCAAGCTGAAGAAACAGCCGCTCTTTTGCTTCCGGATTATTGACCACCGCACTGATTAGCTCATTGTTAAAGCGTCCATCCGGCCCCAAAGGCGTCAGTGTCAAAACCGGAAGCGCTCCCGCCTCCTCCGCCTGCCGTATCATCCATACATCATCATTTGGCGGAGGCACCAGATAGCCCTCTTCTGAAAACCCATACGAAAAAACCGAAAGCTCCGTAAGGTATGGAAGGGTCTGCTCCAGCACCCAGGGGCTGATATAAGTATAAGCGTACCCATTCGCCACAACCGCTCTCCTTTCCTCCTGATTCGGTGCGTCAGGTATGAGAAGCGCCTGCCCTACGGCAAGCTGATACGGATACACAAGCTGATTCGCATAAATAAGGGACTCTGACGGCACTCCATACCGTGTGGAAATCTCATCAATGGTATCACCCGCAACCACTACATAAATCTGCATTTACGCCTCCTGGATTCATTTTCTGTCTCTTACGATTCAAGACCTTGATGAAACATATGCTTTCCTATGCCGGAAAAGACACGATTTTCAGGTTGCATTCCTTCCTTTTCCCCTGATAATTTTCATGAAACCGGAACATTTGCCCTCTTCCCAAAAACGGTCAATCGGTTATAATAAACATTGACCAGTCCAGTCAACGAGGTAAGTAATATGAATGAAAAATTTTATTCTTTATCGGAAGAGAAGCAACAAAAAATTATCAATGCAGGATTTTTCGTTTTCTCCCAAAATTCATACAAAAAAAGTCCCATGCAGGAGATCGCAGATTCCGCCGGAATCAGCAAATCCCTTCTCTTTCACTACTTTCAAAATAAGAAGGAACTCTACCTGTTTCTGTGGAACCGTGCGGCCGCAATCACTATGGACTATCTGGCACAATACGGCTGTTATGAATCCCTCGATCTTTTTGAAATGCTAAAGCGGGGCATGTATGCGAAAATAAGAATGATGCAGCTTTATCCAGCCATGTCAGCATTCGCCATAAAAGCCTTCTATGAAAAGGACGCCGAAATCAGCAGCGAAATTCAAAAGAGCTATCAAATGGCTTTGAAGCGCAAAGCTCATGACGCTCTGGCCCGGATAAACCCTGACGATTTCATCCCCGGTCTTGACCTGGATATGATGTACCGGGAAATGTACCTGGCATCTGCGGGCTATCTTTGGGAAATTTCTCAGCGGGGCGGCGTCTTTCACGCTGAAACACTCGAAAAAGACTTTTCCAGAATGCTTGCGTTCTGGAAGCATATCTATCTGCGAAAGGAGCGGTAAACTATCATGAATGCAATCAAAACGGATTCTCTCACAAAATACTACGGAAAATCCAGGGGAATCCTGAACTTAAATCTGACCGTCAAAGAAGGCGACTTCTTTGGCTTCATCGGCCCGAACGGCGCCGGAAAGAGCACGACCATCCGCACGCTTTTGGGAATGCTTCAGCCCACCAGCGGCACAGCCGAAATCTTCGGAAAAGACATCCTCCTCAAGAAAGAGGAAATCCTTGCCGACGTCGGGTATATCCCCTCAGAAGCAAACTTTTATAAAAACAGGAAAGTCCGGGAAATCCTTCAGCTCTCTGCGAATCTCAGAGGCATGGATTGCAAGGATGAAGCAAAGCGTCTCTGCGACCGTCTCGCACTCGACACAGAAAAGAAAATCCGGGAGCTTTCCCTGGGAAACCGAAAAAAAGTATCCATCGTCTGCGCCTTACAGCACAAGCCAAAGCTTTGCGTGCTGGATGAGCCGACCAGCGGGCTTGATCCTCTGATGCAGCATGAATTTTATACAATCCTAAAAGAACGAAATGCAGAGGGAGCCACGATTTTTCTTTCTTCCCACATTCTTTCAGAAGTTCAGCAGTATTGCAGACAGGCCGCTGTTATCCGGGAAGGAAAACTTCTGATTTCGGACAGTATCGAAAACATCAGCCGTACCGGTGCCAAAAGAGTAACGCTTGGCGGTACGCAGACACTTCCTTCCCTCAAAAACATCAAAGATGTAAAGATTCAGGGAAATACCATTGATTTCCTATACACCGGGGCGCCTGACGAGCTTTTAAAGGCCCTTTCTGCACTTCCGCTGACTGACGTGCGTATTACGGAACCGAATCTTGAAGAAATCTTCATGCACTATTACAAGGAGGAAAACTGATATGACAATCCTGAAACATGAATTATGGCAAGGGAAAAACACGCTGCTGATCTGGACTGCCATCCTTGCGGTCATGCTTGGCGTCTGTATTTTGATCTATCCGGAAATGGCGGTACAAATGGAGGACATCACCGATATGTTCGCCAATATGGGAAGCTTCTCCGCCGCCTTCGGTATGGATCGGATCAGCTTTGGCGAATTTATGGGATTCTTCAGCGTGGAATGTGGAAATGTCCTCGGTCTCGGCGGAGCTTTCTTTTCCGCCTTGCTCGGTATTTCCGCTCTTGCAAAAGAAGAAAAGGAACAGACTGCGGAATTTCTGCTGACGCATCCTGTCAGCCGCAAAAAGGTCGTGCTTCAGAAACTTTCTGCAATCTTTGTACAGATTCTGCTTCTCAATGCGGCAGTTCTCGGCATTACAGTACTTTCCATTCTGTTGATTGGCGAAACTCCGGAATTCAAAACACTTGCGCTTTTGTTCCTCGCTTACCTCCTTTTACAGCTTGAAACCGCCGCCCTCTGCTTTGGTATCTCCGCATTCCTAAACAGCAGCGGACCCGGCATCGGGCTTGGGCTCGCAGCTTTGTTCTACTTTTTAAATGTCATTTCCAATCTGACAGAACATGCGAAGTTCCTGAAATATCTTACCCCTTTTGGTTACACAGAGGGAGCGGATATTATCACAAACGGATCTATCGAGCCAGGGTATCTGTCTGCCGGATTCCTTCTTGCTGCTGCCGGAATATTTGCGGCGTTTTATCAATACACCAGAAAAGACATCACGGCTTAAAGAAAAAACCCCCTCCGGTCATCGAACATCCACACATCTTCGATAATCGGAGGGGATCACTTGTCTCTCTTCTAATCCCGTTCCTTTCGGTTAAAAAATCCTTCCTGTCCAAGCTCTGCCGTCCGCGAACGGTCTTTAAACTGCAATTCCGGGTTTTTAATACTTACCCTGGTATGTGCCGGAACCGAAGAAGTCACAAAAGCGTTACTTCCAATCACCGCCCCTTCACCGATCACCGTATCTCCTCCCAGAATCGACGCACCGGAATAGACCGTCACATTATCACAAATGGTCGGATGACGCCTTGCGCCGCGCAGACTCTGACCGCCTCTGGTTGAAAGCGCTCCCAGCGTGACCCCCTGATAGAGCTTTACATTTTTCCCAATCACGGTCGTCTCACCGATTACCACGCCGGTTCCATGATCAATGAAAAAATACTCTCCAATCGTAGCGCCGGGATGAATATCGATTCCTGTCAGGCCGTGGGCATACTCTGTCATCATACGCGGTATCAGCGGAACTCCCATCTGATAAAGCTCATGGGCAATCCGGTTCACGGAGACAGCATAAAGTCCCGGATAAGAAAAAATAACTTCATCCGTATTAAAAGCCGCAGGGTCGCCGTCATATGCCGCCTGCACATCCGTGGCCAGTATTTTCCGGATTTTGGGCAATTTATACAGGAACCGGGTAACAATACACTCTGCCTGTGCAAATGCCTCCTCCCTGTCCTCCTGGTATTTCGAATCATGATACAAAGCCTTCAGCACCTGCTTCGTCAAATGATACTGAATACTTTCCAGAACTTCTCCCACATAATACTCAATGGAACTGCTTTTTAATCTCCGCATCTCAAAATATCCCGGATAAATGAGCCTGCGCAGCATTTCCAGAATTTCCAGAATGATATCCCGGTTAATCTGATTGTCAGAGTCAATATTGCAGGTGATCGGATGCTCTTCATAGCTTTGCAGCATTCCTTCTACCATTTCACTTATTTTTTGCTGTGAAGTTTTACTCATATCTGCTCCTTCCGGCGCGATGCCGCCCTCCTTACCAGACATTTCCTGCTTCTATCGTATCCTTTTATTTCTCCAGATGTGCAAGTCTCTCTTTTACCTGCTCCATCATCTCGCTGTACTTTTTCAGCTTTCCCTTCTCTTCCTCAATCTTGGAAGCCGGAGCCTTGCTTACGAACTTCTCATTGCTCAGCATTCCGTTTACACGCGCCAGTTCTTTCGTCAGGCGTGCCTCCTCTTTTTTCAGACGCTCGATTTCCTTCTCAATGTCGACCAGCTCAGCAAACGGCATATAGATGACTGCCTTTGGAATCACTGCCGACACGGCGTCGTCATCAATTCCCGCCTTATCCTGCTGCACGGTCACCTCACTGGCATAGCCAAGCGTTGCAAAGAATACTTTTCCGTTCTCAAACACATTTCTTACCGCTTCCTGCTCGGAAACCACGAATACTTTTGCCTTTTTGCTTGGCGGAACGTTCATTTCCGCACGTACATTCCGGATGCTGCGTACCGCTTCCTTAATCATCTCTACCGCATTCTCATCTGCTTCGAAATTCCACTCCTCTGTAAACTCCGGCCATTTGGAAACCATAATCGATTCCTCTTCCGACTGCACCGTGCAGAAAATCTCCTCCGTAATAAACGGCATATACGGGTGCAGCAGCTTCAGCGCCTGAATCAGCACTGTCTTTAACGTCCACAGAGCCGCCGCCTTCGTCATATCTTCCTCATTGTACAGCCGTGGCTTCACCATCTCGATATACCAGTCGCAGAATTCCTCCCAGATGAAGTCATATACCTTCTGAACAGCGATTCCCAGCTCATACTTGTCCATATTTTCCGTCACGTCTTTTGCCAGACGGTTTGCCTTAGAGAGAATCCATTTATCCGCGCTCGTCAACAGACCGGAATCCATCTGCTCCGGAACCTTCGCCTTTTCCAGATTCATCATGATGAAACGCGAAGCGTTCCAGACCTTATTGGCAAAGTTTCTGCTGGCCTCCACGCGCTCCATATAAAACCTCATGTCATTGCCGGGCGCATTTCCTGTAATCAACGTCAGCCTTAACGCATCCGCACCATACTGGTCAATGATCTCCAGCGGATCAATCCCATTGCCCAGAGACTTGCTCATCTTACGCCCCTGAGAGTCGCGAACCAGTCCGTGAATCAGCACATGATGGAACGGAACCTTCCCGGTCTGCTCCAGAGAGGAGAACACCATACGAATGACCCAGAAGAAAATAATATCATATCCCGTCACCAATACGTCGGTGGGGAAGAAATAGTCCAGATCTTCCGTCTTATCCGGCCATCCGAGGGTAGAAAACGGCCACAGAGCCGATGAAAACCAGGTATCCAGCGTATCCTCGTCCTGCGTCAGATGGGTGCAGCCGCATTTCGGACATTTCTGCGGCATTCCTTTTGCCACGGTCACCTCACCGCATTCATCACAGTAATATGCCGGAATCCTGTGTCCCCACCAGAGCTGTCTGGAAATACACCAGTCGCGGATATTCTCCAGCCAGTGCAGGTAAATCTTATCAAAACGCTCCGGCACAAAATTCAGCGTATGATTTTTCAACGCCTCAATCGCCGGCTTCGCCATCTCTTCCATCTTTACAAACCACTGCTGTTTAATCAGCGGCTCTACCGTGGTCTTGCAACGGTCGTGTGTCCCTACGCTGTGCGTATGCGGAACGACCTTTACCAGAAGCCCCAGCTCCTCCAGGTCGTGTACGATCGCTTTTCTTGCCTCATACCGCTCCATGCCTGCATACTTTCCGCCCAGCTCATTGATAGTGGCGTCATCATTCATAATATTGATTTCCGGCAGGTTATGACGTTTCCCCACTTCAAAATCGTTCGGGTCATGCGCCGGCGTGATCTTTACACACCCAGTCCCAAACTCTTTATCCACATAAGCGTCCGCAATCACCGGAATTTCCCGGTCTGTCAGCGGCAGTTTCAGCATCTTTCCAATGAGATCCTGGTAACGCTCATCTTCCGGATTCACGGCTACCGCAGTATCTCCGAGAAGCGTCTCCGGTCTTGTGGTGGCGATCTCCACAAAGCGTCCCTCTTCTCCCACGATCGGATAATTGATATGCCAGAAAAATCCATCCTGATCTACATGCTCCACTTCCGCATCGGAAATAGAAGTCTGACAGATGGGACACCAGTTGATGATGCGGGAGCCTTTGTAAATATAGCCTTTCTCATACAGCTTGATAAATACTTCCTCAACCGCTTTCGAACAGCCCTCGTCCATCGTAAAGCGCTCTCTGTCCCAGTCTGCGGAGGAACCCATTTTCCTGAGCTGGTTGATAATCTTTCCGCCGTATTCTTCCTTCCATTCCCAGGCATATTTCAGGAATTCCTCACGTCCGATTTCATCCTTGTCAATTCCCTGCTCCTTCAGCTTTTCAATTACCTTTACCTCTGTGGCGATTGCCGCATGATCTGTTCCCGGCTGCCACAGAGCATTATAACCCTGCATTCTCTTATAGCGGATCAGAATATCCTGCATCGTATTATCCAGCGCATGTCCCATATGAAGCTGTCCGGTTACATTTGGCGGGGGCATCACGATCGTAAACGGTTTTTTACTGCGGTCTGCCTCAGCGTGAAAATATTTCTTATCCATCCAGTTTTGATAAATGCGATCCTCCATCCCTTTGGGATCATAAGTCTTTGCCAGTTCTTTGCTCATTTTTTCCTCCTTACATTGAAAAAGCCCTTTGCAGTCTCCTGCAAAGGGCGAATCATCGCGGTACCACCTTCGTTCGCATCTGCCGCAGCAAATGCCTCTTTCTCCATAACGCGGATTAGACGGGAAAACTTACTCATTCTTTCAGTCCTCCGGCTCCAAAGCTACCTTCCATACATCCTTCCTGGGACATTCTTTCAGCCGATGAAACGTCCTCTCTGGCAGGGGTGTGTATGTACTCCTCCTCTTCCTCGCCTTTCTCTCATAAACACCGCATATGCGGCAATTCTGCTTTTAATCATAGACGGTCTTTGGGAATTTGTCAAGGATTTCTCCTCCCGCCTCATAAAAAACACAGGATATCACTTACGGTTTTCGCAAGATAAGTCGCGCCTGCCCTCTTTAATTCTTCATAACTGCCATATCCGAACAGAACGCCCAGCGAATCCATGCCCGCCTGTTTTGCCCCCGCAATATCATACTCCCTGTCACCCACCATGATGGCCGATGACAAATCCACGATTTTACAGCTTTCCAGTGCATATTGGATGACGTCCCCCTTCCTGCTTCTGGCTCCATCCATCGACGCTCCCGCCACAAAATCAAAATAATCATACAATTCAAAATGCTTTAAAATTCTTAGCGCAAACTCCTCCGGCTTGGAAGTGGCAAGTATCAGAGATTTCTTCTTCCCTTTCAATTCTTCCAGCATTTCCCTGACGCCGTCATAAACTTCATTCTCGTAAATGCCTTTTTCGCTGAAATACTCCCGGTAATACGTCACAGCCCGCCTGCTGTCCTCCTCCGAAAACTGATAATAAGTTTGAAAGGAATCCATCAGAGGAGGGCCGATAAACGGATACAGCTCCCTTTTATCCTTCACCTCAATCTTCCATTTTTTCAAAGCATACGCCACGGAATTCGTAATCCCCTCGCCAGGATTCGTCAAAGTTCCATCCAGATCAAAAAGTATATTCTGATACACGCTTTTCTTCTCCGTTTCTCTCTAATTTTCAAAATTCCTCCGTTTCCTTCTGGACACTACATCCGCCACAAGAATAAATACCAGGGCGAATCCCAGAAGCACCCCCATATTGACCAGCGCCGGCCTGATGGACACGCAATCCACCGTCTCCAGCGTTTCCAGAAACTCATTGGTCTGGATATACCAGTAAGAGGGCAGGACATGAGCGACCGTCAGCACGGAATCCGGAAGAAACTGTGCCGGAACAAACGCCCCGCACAGAAAGCTTGAACCCAGCGCCACCACATTTACGATTCCATTGACCGCATTCTTATTGCCCACCAGATTTCCGATCAGAAAAGCGATCGAAACCGCACAGATCATAAACACAAAAGAATTTGCAATATACCAAAGCCCATGCGCCGTAAACATCACCTCTCCCACCAGCACAAAGCTCAGTCCCACATAAACCAGCCACAGCACGAGAGTAAACAGACTATTGGACGCCAGAAGCAGACGGTTAAATTTCCGTTCCTTCATACTGCTGACTACCGTCCGCTTACGGATTTTTTCTTCCCGGAAACTGGACAGAATCAGGCAGATCACATAGACGCACCCCGCAAGCAGGCTGTAATTCAGAAAATTATAATAAAATGTGGCCTTTGCCAGATGTGCCGTATCCAGCTTCGATGCCACGGTCACGGAAATCTCCTTTTCCAGAACTCCCTTCACTCTGTCCGCCAGTTCCTGCCCGCTTTCCACTTCATCCGCATAGGCTCTCGCCGTCTTAAGGTAACGGGACAGAAGCATCTCCGCATAGGACGCCTGATAGTCTCCGGTGCTTTTGACTTCGATCTCCGGCTCTTTTCCATTCAGAAAATCTTCCCCGTAATGTGCCGGAATATACAGAATATAATTCACATCCCGATAAAACAAAGCGTCGTTTAATGCTTCTCCCTCCTCCCTGATATCCGAAACATCACAGTTTTCCGTTAGATACTCCACAATCCCACGGGTAATCTCCTCATTTTTATCGTGATTGATAATCACGATTTCCGGCCGGCTCGCGGTAAAATCCGCGCCGCTCTCGTCTGTCTGCATCTGGAATCCCCCAAATCCAACCAGCAAAACCGTATACAGGATAACCGGTATCTTACATTGGTTCAACACCCTTAAAAATGCTTTAAATACTGTCATATTTCTGCCTCCTCAGTCCAAACACAGCGAATAAAATCATGACGAATGCAAACGCCAGCAGACTTATCACATTGAAAAAATAACGTTCCGGCGTATCATAGTAGTAAAGCGCATACAATCCATCCGTAATCATGTTTGCCGGATTCAGCCGGTTAAGCAGGGGGATATTTTTATCCACCAGGTATTTCATGGTAATTCCCATCATTCCTGACAGAAAACATCCCGCCATCGTTACGGAAATCACGATTCCTGTTTTCACATTCTCATTCGACTTTACAAGCACCGCAACTGCGATTCCCATCGTAATGCCTGCCAGGCCGCCGCACAGGGCCAGCAGCACAATCAGGGGCAGATTGCTTCCGTAATCCACTTTCAGGGCGAAAATCGTATACAGAAACAACAACGCGATCCCTAACATCTCGATGGTGTAGCCTGCCAGTACACTGCTCAGAATCATTCTGCCCTTGCCCGTGGGGCTTACCGCCATACGTTTTCCCTTGCTGCTCATATTTGCCAGATTCTGATTGACTGCGGCCATGCCTAAGATTCCTCCATACAGACAGGTCATGGCGATCAGCGTATAAAATTCCACCATCGTATAGCTTAAATTTCCACCGGAAATATTTCGTATCCCCCCGTTTTCACTTTCTGTCAGCTCCATAATCTCACTGGTCAGCTTCTCATAAAACTCCTTTGAGGGCGTCTCTCCCTGCCGAATCCGATACTCTGCCAGTTCCCGCACGATTCCCTCCGTCTGGGAAATCTCCTCGACCACGTATTTCAAAACTGTCTCCTCGATTCCACTGGCGGCCACTACCACCTGCGGCTCCTCATCAGCCAGCAGAAAATATCCTGCGATCTCCTTATCGGCAAGAAGCCGCGCGGCCTCATCCTCACTCACATACTGTGTCCGAAACACCTGCTCTTCACTCTTCTCGTCACTCAGCGCCGCAAAAGATTCTTTCCACATCCTGCTCTGCGCAAAGCTTTCATTTTCCACGACCGCAATGTCAACCACATCCAGCTTTTCGTTTTCTTCAATATCCGAAAAGGCAAGCCAGAAGAAAGTTCCCAGCAGAACCGGAAACGCAAACGTCCAGAAAATCAGCATTTTATCACGAAAAAGCGCCTTTAATGTATACTTAAAATTATGGTAAAACATTTAATCACGCAGCTCCTTTCCCGTAAGCTCCAAAAATACGTCATTCAGCGTCGGACGCTCCGAATAAATCTTACGGTAAGAAATATTCCGGCTTTTCAGAAACTCAATCAATTCTACAAGGTTATTTTTCCCCTTCCTGTAAGTAACCGCCAGCGCCCTCCCATCATAAGAAACGGTATCAACCTGCGCAAGCTTCCTGATTTCTTCCAGGAATTTTTCTTCCAAAACGTCTGCTTCCACCGTCACCTTCTCCTCAATGCGCGCCAGCTCTTTTAAGCTGTCACAGGTGCCGTCCGCCAGTATCTTCCCCTTATCCAGGATGATGACCCGGTCACAGATCATCTCCACCTCCTCCATATAATGTGTGGTATAAATGATCGTCGCTCCCTTCTCCCGCAGCGTCCTGATCCCTTCCAGAATATTGTTGCGGCTCTGAGGATCCACGGCAACTGTCGGTTCATCCAGAAAGATCAGTTTCGGCTTATGGGCAATGCCGCAGGCAATGTTCAAACGCCTGAGCAGTCCTCCCGACAATTGCTTCGGGCGGAACTTCTTATACTCCTCCAATCCCGTCAGAGACAGTGCGTCCTCAATATACTCCTTTCTCATCGCTTTATCCTTGATATACAGCCCGCAAAAATAATCAATGTTTTCATAGACGGTCAACTCCTCGAACACCGCCACGTCCTGAAACACCACGCCAATTTCCCTTTTGATGTCATAAGCGTCCGGACTCATCTCACGGTCAAAGATGCGGATGCTGCCCCTGCCAAAATTCAGCAGCGATAAGATACAGTTTATCGTCGTAGACTTTCCGCTGCCGTTTGGGCCAAGCAGCCCCAAAATTTCCCCTTCCCGCACATCAAAAGATAAATCATCCACTGCTTTTACCTTCTTATATTCTTTCGTAAGATTCCGAACTTCTATTACATTTCGCATCCCTGTTCCTCCTGCTTTCGCATCCATTTAAAACCAACCAACAGTTCTCTTGTCGCAGAGGCTAACATCTCCCTGATCTCCTCCTCTGACATCTTTACGGTATTCATTGCCGCTAACGTTGCAAGCCCATGTGTGAACACCCATACCTTAATCTGAAACTCCTTTTCCTGCGCGGCGGTAATCCCCGAAAATATCTGTCCTTCTTTCAGGACACTGCTTCCCACGTCGTCACTCTGTATAAATTCTACAGGCGACATCCCGCTCTCGCTCCTAAACAGAACCTCAAAAAAATTCGGATAATCCCTGGCAAATAAAATATATGACATTCCCATCCCCAGGTAGGGTTTTTCCTCCTTTGCACCCTGTTTCATATAAGAAACATACTTTTCATAAATTCTCTCAATAACCTTTTCTCTCAATTCTTCCATCGTATCAAAATTATGATAGATTGGCTGCGTGGAGCATCCCAGTTCCTTTGCGATTCTCCTGGCATTCATCTCCCCCATGCCTTCGCTCTTTACAAGCTCATATGCAGTTCGAATAATATCCTCTCTCTGAAATTTCTTTGCTGGCGGCATCTCTTCATCTCTTTCGATTTTTTATGTTATATAACATATGTTATTATACTTTCAAAAAACTCTCCTGTCAAGAAATACCTTTTCCAAACAACAGGAGGCGCCCGACATTTCAGAAAATATCAGGCGCCTCCGAATTTTTTCTATACTTCAAACAGCAGATCCCCATAAGACGGCATCGGCCACTCCTCTTTATCCACAATCATTTCCAGCCGGTCTACCGGAACACGCAGCTCCTCCATTGCAGTACACACTTTTTCGTAATAGTACTCTGCCTGTTCCCTGCCTGTAGCCATCTTCGCCGCCGCTTCCGTCACTTCCTCAAGCTTCGCCAGAGCCAGCTTGGTTTCTGACAGAAGCTGTGTGGTTTCTTTGAGCAGATTCATGGGAACCGTCACATCCGCCCCTGCCTGCCGGATCTCATTTGCCGTTCCCGCCAGGTTTCTCGCGAAACGCATCACCGCCGGAATAATATGTTTGCTTGCAATATCAATCATTGCCCTCGCTTCTATGTTGATTGCTTTGGAATAACCCTCATACTGAATTTCCGCACGGGACCAAAGCTCCGCCCTGGTAAATACCCCAAATTTTTCAAAAAGATTCACAGCCTTATCCGTAACCAGAGCCGGAATCGCCTCCACCATCGACTTAATATTCGGCAGACCTCTGCGCCTGGCTTCTTCCACCCACGCATCCGAATATCCATTTCCGTTAAAGACGATGCGCTGATGCTCCTCCGCCAGCTTTTTAATCATATCATGAACCGCCAGATCGAAATCCTCCGCCTTCTCCAGCACGTCGCAGGCGTCCGAAAAAGCTTCCGCCACGATCGTATTGATGACTACATTACACTCCGCCACCGAATCCCTGGAACCTACCATACGAAATTCAAATTTATTCCCGGTGAAAGCAAACGGAGAAGTTCTGTTGCGGTCTGTCGCATCCTTTGCAAAATCGGGAAGCGTCTTTACTCCCGTATGCAGACGGCCGCCCTTTAAGCTGTGCGTCGCAGTTCCGGTGCTGATAAGCTGCTCCATCACATCCTCAAGCTGCTCTCCAAGAAATACTGAAATAATTGCAGGCGGCGCTTCATTTGCTCCCAGACGATGATCATTGCCCACATCCGCAGCCGATTCCCGCAGCAGATCCGCATGACGGTCTACGGCGCGCAGAATGCACATCACAATCAAAAGGAACTGAATATTATCATGCGGCGTTTTCCCCGGATCGAGCAGATTGATTCCGTCATCCGTCGTCAGGGACCAGTTATTATGCTTTCCGGAGCCATTGACACCTGCAAACGGTTTTTCATGCAGCAGACACTGCAATCCATGTTCTTCCGCTACCCGTTTTAAAGTCTCCATAATAATCTGATTATGATCAGCCGCTACGTTGCACTCCGCATAGATCGGAGCCAGCTCATGCTGTGCCGGAGCCACCTCATTATGCTGCGTCTTGGCAGAAACCCCCAGCTTCCACAGCTCCCTGTTGACATCCCGCATAAAAGAGGCGATCTTCGGGCGAATGACCCCAAAGTAATGATCATCCAGCTCCTGCCCTTTCGGCGGCATTGCCCCAAACAGGGTTCTTCCTGTAAAAATCAAATCTTTTCTCTTTAAATATTTTTCACGGTCTACGATAAAATACTCCTGTTCCACGCCCACAGACGGAACTACCCGCTTCGACGTGGTATTTCCAAACAGACGAATCAGGCGCAGGGACTGCTTCTGTACCGCCTCCATCGAACGTAAAAGCGGTGTTTTCTGATCCAGCGCTTCTCCCGTGTAAGAACAGAATGCCGTCGGAATACAGAGAATCGCCCCCGCGTCATCTTCCCGTACAAACGCCGGAGAGGTGCAGTCCCAGGCCGTATAACCTCTGGCCTCAAAGGTCGCGCGAAGTCCCCCGGATGGGAATGAAGAAGCATCCGGCTCCCCCTTGATCAGCTCTTTTCCTGAAAATTCCATCAGAACGCTGCCTTCTTTATCCGGCGC
Organism: uncultured Lachnospiraceae bacterium; assembly: GCA_937965795.1. GTDB lineage: Bacteria > Bacillota > Clostridia > Lachnospirales > Lachnospiraceae > Hominisplanchenecus_A. Next base: position 26,249 of record CALCMD010000034.1, read on the forward strand.
CGTAATAAACGCATCGTGCTTCTCTGCTGTAAATCCGGTCAAAGGCTGAAACCAGTGGGTATAATGGGTCGCTCCCATCTCTACCGCCCAGTCCTTCATCGCTCCTGCCACCACTTCTGCGGTGATCGGGTCCAGCTCTTTTCCATCATCAATCGTTTTGTGAAGCTCTTTGTACACCTGTTTCGGCAGACGCTCCTGCATCACCTTGTCATTAAATACGTTCTGTCCGAAAATTTCTGCAACATTTATTTTATCGTTCATTTCTCTCCTCCGCTTTCACATCACTTTTTCTCTGTTCTCACATTATGAGCCGCCCCAAAATGAGGATAAAAGTGGGGCGTAAGCCTCACGATATCCGAATTTGGGGCAGGATTGCGGAAGCACGAAGTGCGGAGCAATCCGTATGGCATCTTTTAACCTCAATATCATATTACTTTACTATACGCATGATAGCTCAAATCTTCCAAAAAAGCAAGCAGAAAGGAAGGGGCTGCCGGAAACATAGCTTCTGACAGCCCCTGTGGAGGTAACTTTTTTCTATTTTTTATACTTCAAAAATCAAATCGCCATAGGAAGGCATCGGCCATACCTCTTTATCCACAAGCATCTCCAGCTTATCGACCGGCGTACGCAGATCACCCATAGCCGGCATAACCACATCGTGGAAGAATTTTGCCTGTTCGACTCCCTCCTCTTTTTGGGCTGCTTCTGCATCCAGTTCGATCAGTCTCGTAAGAGCCGCTTTGGTTTCCTCCAGCAAACCGCTGATCTCATTTAACAGCGCCGCCTGAACGGTCGCCTTTGCTCCTGCTGCCGTTACCGAATTCACAGTATCCGCCAGGCTCTTTGTATATGCGATGACCGCTGGTATGATCTGCTTTCCAGCCACATCAATCATCGTCTTTGCCTCGATGTTGATCGCCTTTGCGTAGCTCTCATATTTAATCTCCACACGGGATTCCAGCTCCGCCTTTGTAAACACGCCGAAACGCTCAAACATTGCTACCGCTTTTTCTGTAGTCAGGGTCGGAATCGCATCTACCATAGACTTAATATTCGGAAGCCCTCTTCTTTCCGCCTCTGCAACCCATTCATCCGAGTAACCATTTCCATTAAAGACGACACGCTGATGTTCCGTCGCCTGCTTTTTAATCAGATCATGAACAGCCAGATCAAAATCCTCCGCTTTTTCCAGTTCATCGCACGCATCCGCAAACGCTTCCGCAACAATCGTATTCAGAACAACGTTCGGGCCTGAGATCGAATCCCTGGAGCCTACCATACGAAATTCAAATTTATTTCCTGTAAAAGCAAACGGTGAAGTCCGGTTACGGTCCGTCGCATCCTTTGCAAGACTTGGAAGCGTCTTAACTCCGGTTTCCAGTACGCCGCCTTTTAAACTGTGTGTGGCCGTACCTGTGCTGATCAACTGCTCCAGTACATCCTCAAGCTGTTCCCCTAAAAATACCGAGATAATCGCTGGCGGCGCCTCATTCGCACCCAGTCTGTGGTCGTTGCCCGGATCTGCCGCAGATTCACGAAGCAGGTCCGCGTGTTCATCCACAGCTCTCAGAATACAGGTCAGCACCAAAAGAAACTGTACGTTTTCATGCGGCGTCTTACCCGGATCTAAAAGGTTAATTCCATCATCCGTCGTGATCGACCAGTTATTATGTTTCCCGGAACCATTCACGCCCGCAAATGGTTTCTCATGAAGCAGACACTGCAATCCATGCTGGCAGGCCACTTTCTTTAACGTTTTCATAACCAGTTGGTTGTGGTCGACTGCAATGTTCGCCTCTGCGTAGATCGGCGCCAGCTCATGCTGTGCCGGAGCTACTTCATTGTGCTGCGTCTTTGCCGACACGCCAAGCTTCCACAGCTCTTCATTTACATCCTTCATAAAAGAAGCGATGCGCTGGCGGATACTGCCGAAATAATGATCATCCAGCTCCTGTCCCTTTGGCGGCATCGCTCCGAACAGGGTACGTCCCGTAAAAATCAAATCTTTTCTCTTCAAATATTTCTTTTTATCCACCAGAAAATATTCCTGCTCCGGCCCAACCGAAGGCGTCACTTTCTTAGAAGTCGTATTTCCGAAAAGCCTTAACAGACGAAGCGCCTGCTCATTGATGGCTTCCATCGAACGAAGAAGCGGTGTTTTCTGATCCAGAGCCTCGCCCGTATAGGAGCAAAACGCTGTCGGAATACAGAGAATCGCCCCCGCTGCATCCTCGCGCACATAAGCCGGTGAAGTGCAGTCCCATGCGGTATACCCCCTTGCCTCGAACGTAGCCCGTAATCCTCCTGACGGGAAAGAAGAAGCATCCGGCTCGCCTTTGATCAGCTCTTTGCCTGAAAACTCCATAAGGACTGTTCCATCTTCCCTCGGAGCCGTAATAAAGGAATCGTGTTTCTCAGCCGTCATACCTGTCAATGGCTGAAAAATATGTGTATAATGCGTGGCGCCTTTTTCCACCGCCCAATTTTTCATTGCCTCAGCCACCACATCGGCAACGACCGGGTCTAACTCTTTTCCCTCTTTGATGGTCTTTTTTAATTCTTTGTAAACCTTTTTAGGAAGACGTTCCTGCATCACTTTGTCATTAAACACATTTTCGCCAAAAATTTCTGCAACATTCATTTTTTCACTCATTGCTCCTCACCCTTTCTTTTCAGGAAATAAATGCTTTTCTGTTACATAACAACAGAAAAGGGCGTTCCACTCATTCGTGGAACGCCCTCGTTCACCTGCATTTATTCAGTCGATTTGAAATCTGTATATAAGATACTCTACTTTTTTCAAAAATGCAAGCACAAATTTAAATTTTTTCAAAGGCTGCCTTCCCAGGCATAGAAATCTCCGTCATTAAGCCTTATTAATAGAACCAAAGATTTCCATTTTCTCTTTTACTGTCGCTTTGATTGCGTCGAATCCCGGAGCCAGAAGTTTACGCGGATCGAAGCCTTTTCCCTGCTGATCCTTGCCTGCTTCGATATACTCGCGTGTAGCTGCTGCAAATGCAAGCTGGCACTCTGTATTTACATTGATCTTAGCAACGCCCAGGCTGATTGCTTTCTGAATCATATCGGTCGGGATACCTGTACCGCCATGAAGTACCAAAGGCATGTCCCCTGTCAACTGCTGAACAGCATCCAGAGTCTCGAAGCTTAATCCCTTCCAGTTTGCCGGATATTTGCCGTGGATATTTCCAATACCTGCTGCCAGGAAATCAATTCCCAGATCTGCAATTCTCTTACACTCCTGCGGATCTGCGCACTCACCCATACCTACAACGCCATCTTCCTCGCCGCCGATAGAGCCAACCTCTGCCTCCAGAGACATGCCGTGCTCTGCACAGATCTCAACCAGCTTCTTTGTATTTGCTACGTTCTCATCAATCGGGCTGTGAGAACCATCATACATGATGGATGAGAAACCTGCCTCTACACATTTCAGACATCCTTCATAGCTGCCGTGATCCAGATGAAGCGCTACCGGAACTGTGATGTTCAGCTCTTCCAGCATTCCGTTTACCATGCCTACAACTGTCTTGTAGCCTGCCATATATTTACCTGCGCCTTCTGATACACCAAGAATGACAGGGGAATTGTTCTCCTGTGCAGTGAGCAGGATAGCCTTTGTCCACTCAAGATTGTTGATGTTGAACTGACCTACTGCATAATGGCCTGCTTTTGCTTTTTGCAACATTTCTTTTGCTGATACTAACATTTCATTTCCCTCCATTTTCATTAATAAGCATATGCGCCGCATATACCATATTCTTTTTTATTATACCCCAATTTCCATGAAAAAGGAATAGCTATTTACATTTATTTACTCTTTCACCTATTCCTGGTCATGTTCTTCCTTTTTACTCAGCCGGTATTTTGTCGGAGACATCCCGTATTTCTTTCGAAATACACAACTGAAATAGTTCGGCTCCGCATAGCCTACCTTCTCTGCAATCACATAAGTTTTATCCTGCGTGTTATTTAAAAGCTCCAAAGCCGCCTCCATACGGACGTTTGTCAGATACATCACAAAACTCTGTCCCATTTCTTTTTTAAAAATGGTCGAAAAATATGCCGCGCTTACATTCAAATGCCTGCAAAGACTTTCCACGGAAAGCTTGCTCTCCGCATAATGCTCCTGTATATAATGTTTGGCTTTCTCCGTCAAAAGCTTTGCCGAATCCGTCTGCTCCTGCCGAATCAGGGAACGAAGCCTTATGCCTATCTGGTATAACCATTTTCCCAGAGAATCCAGAGAGTCAAAGTTTGTTATTTCCCGGAAAAAATCTTTCTCTTCCCCTTCAAAAATCTCTTCCGGCCTGAGATGATAAGTACGCCCCAGCTTTAGAAATTCCGCTGTCAGTTCCATCATCGCCATCTGATATTTCTGTAAAGAAATATTAGAATTCCTGAATTTTTCCATCAGCGCTGTTACCGCAAGCTTCACTTCCTGCTTTTTCTCCAGTTTCACAGCCTTTACCAGCCTTTGTATATCCCAATCCTCCAGCTCGAATTCCCAGTCTACTGTCTGATAAATATCCCGGATATAGATTGCCTGGTTTTTTCCCACTAAGATCCGGTAATTTACTGCATCTACTGCATTCTGGTAAGATTCTTTCAGTTTTCTGCGTTCCCTCACCGTCTGACCTATCCCCGCCGTTACATTCATATCAAGCATACGGCCGGCCGCCTTGCAGATTCGATTCATCTCCTGAATTTTTTTATGAAAATTTACTGTCTCGGTCAGAAGCATAACCACCACCACCCGGTCAAGGTACAAAAAACTGCGCAGATTTTCTATATCTCTTACATTCTTTTCAACAAACGTCTTCAACGACAGGCTGCATTCTCTTTTCTGTTCCTTTTTCCTATCCCTCATATCAGCCTGAAAGACAGATACCGCATAAAACGCTGCATTCAAATTCATTTCACAAAGGCAATTCTTTTCCTCAATCTGATCTTCCGGTATCCTTCCCTCCACCAAATCAATAAGAAAATGCTCCTGCATAACCGGAAGGCTTCGCTTATAATATTCATAAAACTTTTCACCCTTCTGCTGTTCCTTCGTCTCCCCGCCTAAATGTTCCATGTCAAAGCTCATACGTTTCCTCCTTCCACGGCATCTCTTAAAGCTTACTATAAATCACTTCGGAACTTTTTGCAAGATTTGCCAGCATTCCCAAACCTGTAAATCAAAAAAAAGAGCCGTCACTACTGACAACTCCTCTTTTTTCTGTAGCTATTTGCCCGGTCACTCTTCTCCGTTATTCTCTTCTGGATTTTCGTCTGTAGCCGGATTTTCTTCTGTATCTGCATTTTCTTCCGTGTCCGGATTTTCTTCCGTATCCGGAGCTTTTCCAATCCTGTATGCGGCTACAAGCCCTCCTATGACCATCCCTGCTCCCACTACTGCAAAAAACACCATGAATACGGCCATCAATATTTTTTCATTTCCGGAACTTCCTGGTAAACTTTTCATCAGGTTATACGCCATAAAAAGCAAATACACCCCGGCCATCGCATAAATCGTCATTCGTCCTCTGTTTTTTGTACGTGTGTTCATACCGCCATGCTTTTCCTTTCTAAATTTCCATCTGTCTAAAAAAACAGAACCGGCAACAATCCGGTTCTGCCTTTTTTAGACTTCCATTAGATTTTAAAAGAATACACTGAAGTTTATTTACGAACCAGGTATTTTCTCATATCAAGAGAACATGCTGCAAGAATAATCATACCCTTGATGATATACTGCATACTCTGGTCGATTGACAGGAAAATAAGCGCTGCGAAGATGATTCGAAGAACGAATACACCAACTACGATACCGCTGATCTTACCAGTACCACCGACGAAAGATACGCCGCCGATTACGCAGGCGGCAATCGCATCACACTCATAGTTGAAACCAGTATTGGCCGTATTGGAACCGATACGTGCAGACTCGATGAAACCTGTAATACCATACATAGCGCCTGCCAGAGTATGTACAAGCAGCGTAGTCAACGCTACGTTAACACCAGATACATTTGCCGCTTCCGGGTTGGACCCAACAGCAAACATGTTTTTACCAAAGGTCGTCTTATTCCAGATGAACCACATAACAATTACGCAGATCACCGCATACCAGACATAGTTCGGAATCGGAACGGTTCCCAGTTTTACAACACTTCCGGTAACGAAATCTTTAAAGGACTGATCCAGACCGGACAGCGGCTGTCCATTGTTCCCATTGATCATGACAAACAGGTTCAGGATACCGAAAGTAATCAACTGTGTCGCCAGCGTTACAATAAACGGATGCAGCTTAAAGTGAGCGACAAAGAAACCGTTGACTGCACCAATAACTGCTCCTACAGCCATAACAATCAGAATTACCACCGGAATCGGCAATGGCTGAAGATTCGGGAAAACTTTCGTAGCATAGTCCATTGATTGCAGCAATACTGCTGAGATACAGGCTGTCAAACCAACGATACGTCCTGCGGAAAGGTCGGTACCGGTCAGTACGATACATCCACCAATACCAAGAGCAATCGGAAGGTTCGCTGCCGACAGAGAAATAATGTTTACAATCGATCCTGTTTTCAGGAAATTATTATTTTGAATGAAAGTATAAATAACGGCAACAATCATCAAAATGTATAATGCGTTATTCAGAAGGGTTTCTTTTATGTAATTCCCTTTTTCCTTGCTGTCCATTTGTTTGAAATTGGCAGCGTTTGTTTTCATATTTTCTACAAATGCGATTTTCACGTATCTCAGCCTCCTTATACGTATTTGGCAGCAAGAGTCATAATCTCCTCCTGCGTTGTGTTCTTTGCGTCAACCTCACCGGCCAGACGCCCGCCTGACATGACCAGAATACGGTCGCAGATACCAAGCAGTTCGGGCATCTCGGAAGATACCACAAGAACAATCTTACCCTTATTTGCCAGATCCAGAATCAACTGGTAAATCTCATACTTTGCGCCTACGTCGATACCACGGGTCGGCTCATCCAGAAGCAGAACCTCAGGTTCTGTCAGCAGCCAGCGGCTCAGGATGACCTTCTGCTGGTTACCACCGGAAAGAGAGCGAATCTTCGTCTCCTGGGTAGGAGTCTTTGTACGCATCTTTTCAATATATTCCTGTGTATCCTTTGCCATGGACTTCTCACTCAGATAAAGTCCTCGTTTCTTATGCTTCTTCAAGCTGGAAATAACCGTATTCTCGCGAATATTCAAAACGGCAAAAATACCTGTCGCACGTCTCTCCTCCGTCAGCATGGCAAAACCGTTTTTGATAGATTCCCGTGCATTCCGGTTCAGAACCTGTTTTCCATCCAGTTTAATCGTACCTGACTTTCTGGTCGCAATACCAAAAATATTCTCCAGTGTCTCCGTACGCCCGCTTCCGTCCAGCCCGGCCAGTCCGAGAACCTCGCCTTTTCGTGCCTTAAAGGAAACATCCTTCAGCAGGGAATATTGTGCGGTAAGATTTTCCACCTCCAGTGCATACTCACCTGGTTTGTTCGTCTTTGGCGGGAACTGATTCGTCAGCTCACGGCCTACCATCAGGCGGATGATCTCATCCATCGTCATCTCACTGGAAGGCTTGGTAGCTACCCACGTGCCGTCTCGCATGATTGTAATCTCATCAGAGATACGAAGAATCTCTGCCATTTTATGGGAAATATAAATAATACCCACGCCACGGTCCCGTAACATATTTATAATTTTAAATAAGTGCTCTACCTCTTCTTCTGTCAGGGAAGAAGTCGGCTCATCAAACACGATAACTTTCGAATTAAAAGAAACTGCCTTTGCAATTTCTACCATCTGCCGCTGTGAAACCGGCATTGTACTCATGATCCTCTTCGGATCTACATCAATCTCCAGTTCTTTAAATACCTGCAAGGTGTCGTTATATGCCTTTTTGTCATTTGTCATAACGCCGCCGATTTTGGGGAACCGTCCCAGCCAGAGATTATCCATTACGCTGCGCTTCAACGCCTGGTTCAACTCCTGGTGAACCATTGCCACACCGTTTTCCAGTGCTTCCTTAGAACTCTTGAAGTTGATCTCTTTCCCCTCAAGGAATATTTGCCCACTATCCTTTGCATACATTCCGAACAGGCATTTCATCAGTGTGGATTTTCCGGCGCCGTTTTCTCCCATCAGCGCATGAACCGTTCCCCGTTTAACAGTAAGGGAAACGTTATCCAGTGCTTTTACACCCGGAAATTCCTTGGAGATGTTTTTCATCTCAAGCAAAACTTCATGCTCCATATCCTGACCTCCTGTCTTTTCATACCTAAAAGCAGCCGCCAACCACTGGGCGGCTGCTTTTTTGTGCAGCTTATTTTACAGCTTAACGCCTTTCACTGCATATCGTCATATCTAAAAGCTAAATCATTCTCCAGTATACATAGCGTACGGGATGTAAATCTTGTTTGCTACGTTCTCAGAAATATTATAGCTGTCTGTGTTAGCCATAACGTCCTGTCCGGAGCCTGCGTTCTTAACCAGGTCAGAAATGCAAGCTGCCATACCTTCTGCATCCTGCTTGATTGTACCAACCATCTTACCGTCAGCAATCAACTGTTTTGCTGCATCTGTTGCGTCTACACCAAATACAGGAATCATTGTGCTGCTGTCATCGCCAAGGTTGTAACCCTTATCGTTCAGAGCGGAGATAGCGCCCTCAGCCATACCATCGTTGTTACAGATAACAAGCTCGATCATGTTTCCGCCTGCCTCGTTGTACTGAGAAAGGTTTGTGTTCATGTAGTTGTTAGCTGCTGTTGCGCTCCAAGCGCCGTCCTGGTCTACCTGATAGCAATCTGAATTTCCAGCGTCAAAATACTCAAGTACAGGTTTTCCAGCATCTTCCAGAACCTTGTTTGCATCTTCTACAGCAAACTGCGTACGGTAAATAGCTTCTACGTTACCAAGCTGTCCCATGAACATAGCGTAAGAAATCTTTCCGTCGCCGTTCAGGTCTACTGTGTCAAAATTGTCAACCAGATACTGACCGATCATCTGTCCCTGCATATGTCCAGCTTCCGGAGCGTCTGTACCTACGAATGCACATTTGTCATAGCTTCCAAGTACCTGTCCTTCTTCCTCGTCACCCTCAACTGCACGGTTGAAGAAGATTACCGGAACGCCTGCTGCGGATGCCTTGTCAACGATCTGCTTAGAAGCGTCTACAGAACCGGAAGTAACGATATTTACTACCAGTACATTAGCGCCTTTCTGAAGAGCGGTATCGATCTGCTCATTCTGTGTTGTCTGGTTGTTGTTTGCGTCATAGTCATCATACGTAACTCCCAGAGAATCCAACTGTGCGTCCAGTGCGGTACGTACAGATGTGATATATGTATCTGAGAATGTATAATAGAATACTGCTACATTTGCGCTGGACAGATCAACCTCTTCACCAAGAGCCTCTGTCACGTCTGTTGCCTCAGAAGCTGCTTCTGAGCCTGCGTCTGTTGTTGCTTCTGTTGCTGCTGTTGTCTCAGCCTTTTTGTCAGTTCCGCATCCTGCTACCATAGTTGCTACCATAGCGGTTGCAAGTAATGCACTAACTACTTTCTTTTTCATTTTTACAATCCTCCTGTTTAATTGTTTTCATAAGAGTTTTTCTCTCATGTGATCTACTTCGGATGAAAGTATCACCTCACATCCGATTATGATTCATTATACCAGTTAGAGACTCGTATAAACATGCAAATTTTTTTTATTTTCTATTAAATTTTTTATTTATTTAAAAA
>CALCMD010000035.1 GCA_937965795.1 uncultured Lachnospiraceae bacterium
TTTTAAAATAGTTGAATGGAGGAAAAGAAAGTGAATTATTCTCTTGAATCATTATTGTATGGAATGCAATTCAGAAAATTATTGGAAAAGAAGCTGGAGCCTTTAGAAAAAGAATACGGGTTATATAAGATAGATATGCAGATCCTGTTTTATCTTGATCATGCGGGGGAAAAAAATACATCGTCTGATATGATGGAGCTGAAAATGTTTACCAGAGGACACATTTCGCAGTCATTAACCAGGCTCCAGAAAAAAGGGTATATTCAGATGGAGCAGGATCTGGAGGACAGACGGTGTACACATAATTATCTGACGAAAGAGGCATATGTTGTAATAGAACAAGTGGAAAAGATTTATGAAAGTGTGCAGGATATTATTATGAAGGGGGTGACGGAAGAAGAAAGACGGATCTTATCGGTGGTCGCACAAAAAGTAAACCAGAATATCAATGAGGAACTATGAAATCATTATGACTGATTTTGAATAGCCAGAGGTGTTGTTTTTTTATTCCCAAATATTTTAATTTTAAAATATTTATAAATAAAGTAAAAAATGAGAGAGGAAAATCCAGTGATGAAAGTACATTTTATCGTCCAGATAGATATATTACGTGAGGATGCAAGTGCAGCGCTGCCGTTTAAAATCCGGTGCTTACCAATGACGGACAGAGTACAGAAAATCAGTGATGTAGATATTATTTTAGAACCGGAACCAAACGAAAATGACTTTGATATTTTACACGACAGAAATGAAAATAAAATGCTGGTCGGCGTCTTAACAGAGCATGAAAGTCATTTGAAATGCAGGATAGAGGGGGCTGCTGAAATTGAATATTCAGAAAGAAAAAAGGGCAGTGAAAATGGTAGCAACGACAGATATTTAGAATTTACAAACCTGACTAAGCCAGATACTGCAACCAGAAGTCTTAATAAAGAAATAGGAGAAACCGGAGGAGGAAATTTTATAAGAGCTGTTTATATCATGGAAAGTCTGTGGCATTTAACAGAAAAGCCGGATGCAAAACCAGAGAATTTTTTGCATCAGATGCTTTGTATATGCCGTATGAACGGGATTCCTGCAAAATGCGTGTGCGGCATAATTTCCGGAAATGAAAAGCTGCAGTCCTGGGTTGAGGTATATACGGATTATGGATATGTGGGAGTCGATCCATGGAAACGTTGCCTGACAGATGAAACATACATGAAGCTGGCACAGGGAAGGGATCTGGAAGAGTGCGCAATATTTGAAGTAAAAAAAGAAAGGCAGAAGTGTTCACTGGATATTCAGATAACTACTGCAGAAGAAAAAAATAGTGACAGAGGAACAGGAGGCGTCGGAATGATTCAAAAAAATGTAGAAAAAGATGGCATGGATTTTTCGGGACAAGTGGTGGAAACAAGCAGTTATGACGGCATGAGAGAAACGCTTCACAAGATGCTGTCCTCGGATGAACTGCTGATATGGACAATCACAAAGAGATTGGAACTTCAGCGGACAGACAAGAGAATGTACCTGGAAGAGTTTTCTGAAAAAATGAATCTCCCGCTGCGGAAATCCTCCATGCTTGTAAAACGTCTACAGGATGCCGATTATGTAGATTGGAAATATGATGGATTAGGAGAAGAAGGAACGTATGTTGAATTTACAGGCAAATGGTGGGAGGCGGTTGAAAATCAAAAAAGAGGCATGGAGAAAGTATATGGCGGCACTGTTGAAAAATTCGGAAAGGACAGGTTCCTTCAGTTGTTAAGCGAGATAGAGGATTTCAATGAAACCGTTAAAGAAATTACTGATACGAATGGAGATGAAATTGATGAAACAGAATGAATTGAGCAGTTATGCAGAAGGAAAAAAACAGATCTGCATGGAAAACGATAAAATACCTAAAAAACTATATGAAGAATATGGCGTGAATTGTGGGCTGAGAGACGAAAACGGGAAAGGGGTATTAACCGGATTAACCCGTATTTCTAAAATTGTATCTTTTCGTAAAAATAAAGAGGGAACGCTGCAGCCGTGCGATGGAGAATTATGGTATCGGGGGTATCACATCTTTGATTTGATTGATTCCCTGAAAGGCGAATATGGTTTTGAAAAGATTGCATATTTGTTGTTATTTGGTAATTATCCGGATGCTAAAGAGGAAGAAGCCTTTTTTCAGGTTTTGAGCGAAGCAAGGGAACTGCCGCAGAATTTTACGAGAGATGTACTTATGAAAGCTCCGTCTAAGGATATTATGAATTCTATGACGAGAAGCGTATTGACGCTTGCATCTTATGATAAGCGCAAAGAGTTTAACACGCTGGAAGATAATATCCGGCAGGCAATTCAGATGATTGCCGTTTTTCCTATGCTGGCTGTTTATGGATATCATGCGTATAACCATTATGAGAATAATGCCAGTATGTATATACACCGTCCAGACCCGAAATTATCAACAGCAGAAAATATTCTCAGGATGTTAAGACCGGATGCTTCTTATACACAACTGGAAGCAAAAGTGCTGGATGTGGCTCTGATACTCCATATGGAGCATGGCGGCGGAAATAATTCTACATTTACGACCAGAGTTGTAACCTCCACAGGTTCTGACACGTATTCTGCGGTAGCGGCGGCGATGTCTTCTTTAAAAGGTCCGAAACATGGCGGAGCAAATATAAAAGTCATGGAGATGATACAGGATATCAAAGATCATGTGCCGGATTGGGAAGATAAAGAAGCAGTTGAGAATTACCTTGCAAAAATACTGGACAAGGAAGCCTTTGACCATAAAGGGCTGATTTACGGAATGGGACACGCCGTATACTCTGTTTCTGATCCGAGAGAAAAAGTGCTGAAATTCTATGTACAAAAACTCGCAAAGGAAAAAGGGAGAGACAAAGATATGGCTCTGTATGATGCGATCGAGGAAGCTGCACCTGTATTGATCGCACAGAAACGGCATATTTTCAAAGGAGTCAGCCCTAATGTTGATTTTTACAGCGGATTCGTATACGAGATGCTGGGAATACCAATGGAGCTTTATACGCCTTTATTTGCGGTGGCCCGCATTGTCGGCTGGAGCGCACATAGACTGGAAGAGCTTGTAGGAATGAATAAAATTATCCGTCCGGCTTACATGAGTGTTATGCGGGAAAGGGAGGAGTGATTTCATGTATGGATATATCTGTTGTAATAAATCGGGGTTAAGTGAAGAAGAGATCGACCGTTATCAAAGTGTTTATTGCGGGTTATGTAATAACTTAAAAACAAGATACGGGCAGTTGGAAAGAATCAGTTTGAGTTATGATATGACATTTGTAATTCTGTTTTTGTCGTCGCTCTATGAGCCGGAGGAAGAAGCAAGGGAGTTCTGGTGCGGAGTCCATCCGTTACATAAAAAGACGGAGACAGAAAATAAATTTACGGCGTATGCTGCGGATATGACGATTGCCTTAGCTTATTACAAATGTATGGACGACTGGAAGGATGAAAAGAAATATTTGAAGCGTCTGTATGCGGAAAGTATAAAGAAACAGTATCAGGAGGTTGCTGAAAAATATCCCAGGCAATGTAAGGCCATTTCAGAAAGTATCAGGGAATTGGAGCAGATAGAAAATTCAACAGCGGATGCAAAGCCGGATGAGGCAGTTAAGTGTTCTGGAAAAATGTTGTCGGAACTTTTTGTTTATGAAGAGGATTTTTGGAGCAATAGCCTGCGCTCTTTTGGATTTGAACTTGGGAAATTCATCTACCTCATGGACGCATCCATGGATTACAAGGAGGACATCAGGAAACATAATTATAACCCACTGATCGGGATGAATAAAAAACCGGAGGAAATGAAAGAAATCCTTACAATGTGTATAGGGAATGTGACACAGATTTTTGAAAAGCTGCCTTTGGTCCAGGATCAACATCTGCTGAGAAACATCTTATATGGAGGCGTGTGGCAGAAATATTCTGAAAAAATGCAGAGGAAGGAGAAAAAGCATGGTTGATGATCCGTATAAAGTTCTCGGCGTACCCGAAAATGCAACAAAAGATGAGATAAAGAAAGCATACCGAAAAAAAGCAAAGGAATATCACCCCGATTTACATCCGGATGATCCTCAGGCAGCGGAAAAAATGAATGAGATAAACGCCAGGTCCAACCTCTGTCTCAAAATGATTTTCTCTTAAGGAATCCAGA
>CALCMD010000036.1 GCA_937965795.1 uncultured Lachnospiraceae bacterium
GGCTGCATGGACTGTTTCGGTTGTCACGAAACTATCAGGAGCTGTAGTTATATAGCGTGGTAAACGACACTGTTTATGTTTATAAACGAATTTAAATAATGCGGCTATTCTCTATGACGTTTTGTTCCGCATTCCGTAATTGTCCATGAAATCGTACATCCCCGCAAAGTAATCTATAGCCCAGCCTGGAAGCCTGCCGCATATCCCTAAGCGGACATTTCAGGGGCGCTTTTAGCAGAGATGAAATCACCGGCTTACGGAGACTTGAACACGAAGGCTCTCCTGAGTGTTCTTAGTCGCAGTTAGCCGGAAGTTCATCGGAGCGTTGCCCCAGTCCGTGTGGGATATGCGGCAGACTCCACGGCGTCCGGCGTAAATATAAGAGCTATCGGCTTCATGACTGTCCGGGATAAGCACCCCCACAAACCGTGATTTATCATTTTGACGAAACAGATTCTTCTGAAAAATTCTTTTTTCACTTGAAAATAATAAAACAATAAGTTATAATAAAAAGCAAAAAGAGATGTAACATATCCATGAAAGGAGAACTTTTTGTTTCGTACAGTACAATCAGCCGCTCTGTGCGGTATTAAAGCAGAAATTATACATGTGGAGGCTGATGTGGGAAATGGACTTCCCATGTTTCTTATGGTAGGCTATCTTTCCACCCAGGTAAAGGAAGCCCAGGAGAGAGTAAAGACAGCCATAAAAAACAGTGGGTTTTGTATGCAGCCAAAGAAAATCACAGTGAATCTGTCTCCGGCAGATTTAAGAAAAGAAGGTTCCGGTTTTGACCTTCCCATAGCAGCGGCAGTACTGGCGTCGTATGGTTATATTCCCCAGGAGGCTTTTCATGATGTGCTGCTTGCAGGTGAATTGAGTCTGAACGGAGAGGTACGGCCGATACGGGGGATTCTTCCGATGGTGCGCCGGGCTGCGGCGGCAGGATTCCGGCGCTGTATCGTTCCAAAAGAAAATGAGAGGGAAGGCGCCGTGATCAGGGAAATGCGGGTGATCGGGGTCAGCACGCTTCGGGAAGCCGTAGAATATCTGAATGGAAACTGTGAGATCAAACCGGCGGTCACTAATATAGAAGAAATGTTGTGTACTGCGGCAGAGAATCCGGAAGAAGATTTCAAAAACATCAATGGACAGGCAGCGGCAAAACGGGCGGCGGAGGTAGCGGTTTCCGGAATGCACAATCTGCTTCTGATCGGACCGCCGGGAGCCGGGAAGTCTATGATTGCCAAATGTATTCCTGGAATCCTGCCTGGTATGACTCTGGATGAAAGCCTTGAAGTTTCCGAAATCTACAGTGTGGCGGGGATGCTGCCGAAGGACGAGCCTTTGGTATGGAAAAGACCGTTTCGTGCGCCGCACCATACGATTTCCGCACAGGCTTTAAGCGGAGGCGGGAGAATACCGAAGCCGGGGGAAATCAGTCTTGCTCACAGAGGAGTCCTGTTTCTGGATGAGATGCCGGAATTTCAGAGAGAGGCAGTGGAAATTTTGCGTCAGCCGCTGGAGGAACGGAAGGTCTGCATTAGCCGTATCAGCGGAAGCTTTATCTATCCGGCGGACATGATGCTGGTAGCGGCTATGAATCCCTGCAAATGCGGGTACTATCCCGATAGGAATCGCTGTAGCTGTACAGCTTCCGAAGTACATCAGTATCTGAGAAAAATCAGCCAGCCCCTGTTAGACAGGATGGATATCAGTATCGAAGTACCGGAGATTGGTTATCGTGATTTGACCTGCGCACAGACAGAGGAGTCCTCCGGGGAAATCCGGGAGCGTGTCCTGTGCGCCCACGAGATACAGAAAGAGCGTTATGCAGGCACGGAGATACAGTTTAATTCAGAGCTGAAGCCGGAAAATATTCCGGAATACTGCCCGTTAGGAAGAGAAGAAAACCGTATGATGGAGACAGCCTTCGAAAAGCTGAAGCTCAGTGCAAGAGCTTATCACCGGATGATCCGTGTATCCCGGACGATCGCAGATCTGGCTGGCAGCAGAGATGTGAAGTGCGAACATATCGGAGAGGCGATCTGTTACCGGACGGCGGAACAGAAATTCTGGAACTAGGAGGAAACCAAATGAACGAAGTTCATTTTTATAATGGTTTCCGACGATTTGCCGCCGACGAAAAGGAGGGGGCGTTACCACTGATACTAGGAGGATGTTTATGGAAGAATACTGGCTGTGGCTTTGCAGCCAAAAGGAATTATACCGCCCGCACATAGCCAGGCTGATACAATATTTCGGGACGCCGAAAGATATTTTCCAGGCTCTGGAAAAGGAGATTCGAAATTTGCGATGTCTAAATGAAATGCAGGTCACAGCTCTTTTGAGAAGCCGTGACGTCTGGAACGGGAAAGAAACCTGGCATTATCTGAAGGAGAGAGGAATAAGATTTATCAGCGCCGGGCAGAGCGAGTTTCCGGAAGGGTTAAAAAATATTCCGGACTGTCCTTTTGGGCTTTTCGTGAAAGGACGGCTCCCGGACAAAAAGAAAAGAAGCGTCGGAATCGTAGGGGCAAGACAGTGCAGCTATTATGGAAAGAGAATGGCAGAACGAATGGCGGCCGCACTTGCAGAATGCGGCGTACAGGTCATCAGCGGTATGGCGTTGGGAATTGACGGATATGCACAGATGGCGGCGATGGATGCAGGAGGAAAGAGTTTTGCCGTGCTGGGATGCGGCGTGGATGTGTGCTATCCCAGGAAAAACCAGGCGCTCTACGAAAAACTGGAGGAAAATGGGGGACTTCTGTCCGAATATCCACCCGGAAGAGAGCCGCTTGCCCTGCATTTTCCTATGAGAAACCGAATCATCAGCGGATTGTCCGACTGCCTTCTGGTGATCGAGGCAAAGGAGCGCAGCGGTTCTCTGATTACGGCAGATCTGGCGCTGGAACAGGGAAAAGATATCTATGCAGTGCCGGGACGTGTCGGAGACGTTCTGAGCGCCGGGTGCAACCGTTTGATTTTACAGGGGGCGGGCATCGTATTGTCGGAAAAGGAATTTCTTATGGCAATGGGTTTTCTTAACGAAAAGCAAAAGAAAAATAAAAAACCCCGGAATCCACTTGAAACGAAAGAGAAATTGTTGTATAGTTGTGTGGATTTGCATCCCAGAAGTCTACAGCAGATTGCATCGGAGGTGAAGCTTCCGATCCAGGAGGTCATGGCTGTATTGACGGTTTTGGAGATGAAAGGATTCATTGAAGAACCGATGAAGAATTATTATGCAAGAGTGAACTGATGCATGGGGGGATATACATGGCTAAATATTTAGTGATTGTGGAGTCGCCGACCAAGGTCAAGACAATCAAAAAGTTTTTAGGAGCCAATTATGAGGTGGCGGCTTCCAATGGACATGTGCGTGACTTGCCGAAAAGTCAGCTTGGTATCGATCCGGAAAATGATTATGAGCCGAAATATATTACGATTCGGGGAAAAGGAGAAATCCTGGCGGCGCTGCGTAAGTCTGCAAAAAAAGCGGACAAAGTGTTTCTGGCGACGGACCCTGACCGTGAGGGAGAGGCTATTTCCTGGCATTTATCAAAAGCATTGAAGCTTGAGGAAAAAAGCATCAACCGCATAACTTTTAATGAGATTACGAAAAGTGCGGTAAAGGATTCTCTAAAGCATCCACGGAAACTGGATATGGATCTGGTGGATGCGCAGCAGACGAGGAGAATCCTGGATCGTATGGTAGGATACAGGATCAGCCCGGTTTTGTGGGCAAAGGTAAAGCGCGGGCTGAGCGCGGGACGCGTACAGTCTGTGGCGCTGCGTATTATTGCTGACCGGGAGGATGAGATCAACGCTTTTATCCCGGAAGAGTACTGGACCATAGATGCGGTATTTGACGTGCCGGGGGAGAAGAAACCTCTGGTTGCAAAATTTTATGGAACTGACAAAAAGAAGATACAGATTCATTCCAAAGAGGAGCTGGATCAGATTCTGGAAGAACTGAAAAACGTAAGGTATCAGGTTACGGATGTGAAGAAAAGTGAGAGGATTAAAAAGGCTCCGCTTCCTTTTACCACCAGTACCTTACAGCAGGAAGCATCGAAGGTATTGAATTTTTCGACGCAGAAAACCATGAAGGTGGCGCAGCAGCTTTATGAAGGAATTGACGTAAAAGGAAATGGCACCGTAGGTCTGATTACCTATCTGAGAACGGACTCCACACGTATTTCGGAAGAAGCAGATCAGATGGCAAGGGCTTATGTGGAGCAAAATTACGGAAAAGAGTATGTTGCGGGAGCGCCGTCCGAGAAAAAGAAAGGAAAAAAGATTCAGGATGCGCACGAAGCGATCCGTCCTTCTGATATTGCACGGACGCCTTTTGACATCAAGGATTCTCTGAGCAGGGATCAGTATCGTCTGTATCAGTTGATCTGGAAGCGTTTTATCGCAAGCCGTATGGAAAATGCCAGATATGAGACGACTTCGGTGAAAATCGGAGCCGGGGCATACTGCTTTCACGTCTCTGCTTCGAAGCTGGTTTTTGATGGATTCATGACGGTTTATGTACAGGAAGAGGAAGAAGAAAAGTCAGGTAACCGGATAGCAAAGGGAATTGACACGGATACACAGCTTTCCCTGAAGGAATTTGACAGCAGGCAGCATTTTACCCAGCCGCCGGCGCATTATACCGAGGCTGCTCTCGTAAAGACACTGGAGGAGCTTGGCATCGGACGCCCAAGTACTTATGCGCCCACGATCACGACGATTATCAATAGGCGGTACGTGGCGAAGGAAAATAAAAATCTATATATTACAGAGCTTGGGGAGGTTGTAAACAGCATTATGCTTCAGGCGTTTCCAAGCATTGTGGATGTGAATTTCACGGCCAATATGGAATCTTTACTGGATAGCGTAGAGGAAGGTCTGGTAAACTGGAAAACGGTAGTGAGAAATTTCTACCCGGATTTGGACGAAGCAGTAAAGAATGCCGAGAAAGAGCTGGAGCAGGTAAAGATAGAAGACGAGGTTACAGACGTGGTCTGTGAAATGTGCGGCAGAAATATGGTCATTAAATATGGGCCTCATGGACGATTCCTCGCCTGTCCGGGATTTCCAGATTGCCGGAATACGAAGCCATATCTTGAAAAGATTGGCGTGGCCTGCCCGAAATGTGGAAAGGACATTGTTCTTAGAAAGACCAAAAAGGGAAGAAAGTACTATGGGTGCGAGGATAATCCAGAGTGTGATTTCATGTCCTGGCAGAAACCGTCTGCGAAAAAGTGTCCGAATTGTGGAAATATTATGCTGGAAAAAGGAAATAAACTGGTCTGTGCGGATGAAACCTGCGGGTATGTGGAGAAAAAGTAGTCGAGTAATATGTAAAGAGAATTAAATATTTGAAATTTTTAGAATTCTTATCATTATTCCTTGATAATCAGACAATTATATGCTAGAATTTTAATTAGCATGAAACATGCAGCAATTCTAGAGATGTCAGCTTTTAAGAGCGTGGACAAGGCAGGAGGAGACATGAGCGTACAATTACTTGATAAGACCAGAAAAATTAACAAACTTTTACACAACAACAATTCAAGCAAAGTCGTTTTCAACGATATTTGCGACGTGTTAACGGAAATCCTGGATTCTAATATTCTGGTAATTAGTAAAAAGGGCAAAGTGTTGGGTGTAGGTTTATGCGAGAGCGTGGAAGAAATCAGGGAACTTATTGACGATGAAGTGGGCGGATATATCGATTCTATGCTCAATGAAAGACTGTTGGGAGTATTGTCGACCAAAGAAAATGTAAATCTGGAAACACTTGGCTTTGTGGGAGATGGAGTTCGGAAGTATCAGGCAATTATCAATCCGATCGAGATTGCAGGTGAGCGTCTGGGGACAGTCTTTATGTATAAGAGCGACAGTCAATATGAGATCGACGACATTATTCTGAGTGAATATGGTACAACAGTGGTTGGTCTGGAAATGATGCGTTCCGTACATGAAGAGAATGCGGAAGAGAATCGGAAGGTGCAGATTGTGAAGTCAGCGATCAGTACGTTGTCATTTTCTGAGCTGGAAGCAATTATTCACATTTTTGATGAGCTGGAGGGGACGGAAGGGATTCTGGTTGCCAGTAAGATTGCGGACAGAGTGGGGATTACCCGTTCCGTAATTGTTAATGCGCTTCGAAAGTTTGAGAGTGCAGGCGTCATTGAATCACGTTCTTCCGGAATGAAGGGAACCTATATCAAAGTAATTAACGATGTGGTATTCGACGAATTGGAAGAAATAAGAAAACAAAAGAAAACGAACTAAACGGTTCAGCCATGCAAGAAAAATTGCATGGCTGAAATCATATAAGAAAAAAGGTAACTATTCAGAACAGGTCGAAGCACTTGCTGCTGAGACCGTGAAAACATGAT
>CALCMD010000037.1 GCA_937965795.1 uncultured Lachnospiraceae bacterium
ATCTGTTTTCATGAACTTTCAAGGTTGTTTCACTGTTCAGTTATCAATGTTCTTTTCTTTGCTGTTCTCAACAGCTTCATCATTCTAACAAAAGTTCTTCCATCTGTCAAGGACTTTTTTCGATTTTTTTATTTTTTATTCCGCCATCTTTTTCCTGATCCGCTGTAGGGCATTATCAATTGCCTTTGGCTCTTTCTTTAGCAGCTCTCCAATTTCCCGATAGCCCATTCCATCCAGGTAAGCCTCCAGTACCTGTGTTTCAAAGCGGCTGAGGCGTTTTTTCAATTCCACTTGTATCTGTTCCCAATTCTCCCTGTGAATGATCATTTCCTCCGGATTGCTTTCTCTGCTGTCAGCAAGAACATCCTGTAAGGGAATCTCATGCTCCCTGCCGTCTACCGTCCCCGAATACAGGGAAATATAGGAATTTAATGGAATATGTTTTTTCCTTTCAGATGCTTCTACCGCCGTATACATCTGTCTGGAAACACATAAATCAGCAAACCTGAAAAAAGAGCTTTCCCGCTCAGGATTATAATCACGCACTGCTTTAAAAAGGCCGATCATTCCTTCCTGGATCAGATCATCGCTGTCTCCCCCCATCAGATAAAATGCCCTGGCCTTTTTCCGCACCAGATGTTTATATTTTTCCATCAAATAATCCATAATTTCTGTTTGCCCCTGATGCATCTTTGCAATCAGCTCTTCATCGCCATATTCTTCAAAAATATCATTCATCCGTTAAACGCCCATCCTCTGACGCACAATTTCATAAGCGAGCACTCCCGCCGCAACCGACGCATTCAGGGAATCAATTTCCCCTTTCATGGGAATGGAAGCGACAAAGTCACATTTTTCTTTTACCAGGCGGCTGACGCCCTCTCCTTCGTTTCCGATCACCAGACCGATCGGGCCTTTTAAATCCAGGCGGTACATGACTTCCCCGTCCATATCCGCACACACAAACCACATACCCCTGTTTTTTAATTCCTCAATCGTCTGTCCCAAATTTGTGACTTTCGCCACCGGGGTATAGTTCAAAGCCCCCGCAGAGGTTTTCGCCACCGTAGCCGTCAAGCCGACCGCCCGCCTTTTGGGAATGACGACCCCATGCGCACCCGCCAGATTGGCGGTACGGATGATTGCTCCCAGATTATGCGGGTCCTCAATATTATCCAGAAACAGAAGAAACGGAGGCTCCCCCTTTTCTTCTGCAAGCGCAAGCATATCTTCCACCTGCGCATATTCATAGGCTGCCGCAAAAGCAATCACGCCCTGATGTTTTCCAGTTTCTGAAATCTGATCCAGCCGCTCCTTTGCCACATAATTAATAATCGTATCATGCTTTCTCGCCTCTCTGGTTATGGAACGGACGGGCCCATCCTGACAGCCTTCCAGCACAAACAGCTTGTCAATGGTTTTGCCGGCGCGAAATGCCTCTAATACGGCATTTCTGCCTTCTATGGTCAATTCTTCATATCTCATATCTGTTCTCCTTTGTCCAGCCCTGTTTTGATCAGTTCTATCATACGTCCCAAATCCTCTTTCAGATAAAGGTATCCCATCAGCGCCTCGAATCCTGTCGCCTTCCGGTAGTCCAACATGGTGGCGTTTTTTGCCATCGTATAAGATTTGGCGTTTCGGCCGCGCTTGTAAACAGCCGTTTCTTCCTCTGTCAGCGCCGGAAGCAGACGTTCTATCATTTCCGCCTGCGCCGACGCCCTGACAAGTGAACTCGCCATCCGGTGCAGCTTATTTGGCTGACAGTTTCCGCGTTTGACCAGCAGCGTACGAATGATAAGATCGTAGATTGCATCCCCGATATAAGCAAGAGTCAGCGGCGAATACATCCGCAGGTCTATGTCTTTGAAAGCAAACTCCTCCCGCAGACGGTCCATCATAAATGTTACGCTTTCTTCCATTTCACACCTTCTCTGGTATCTTCCAGGATAATCCCTTTCGCCAGCAGTTCATTCCGAATCGCGTCGGCTCTTGCAAAATCCCTTGCCTTTCTTGCCGCCTGACGCTCGGAAATCAGTTTTTCAATATCTTCCGCCAAAATCTCTTCTTCCTTTTCCACCAAAAGCCCCAGGATGTCCGAAAGCTTCACGATCTCGTCAAACACCGCTTTTACATACGCTTTCGTATTTTCTCCCGTCACTTTCGCATTCGCAAAACGCACCAGCTCAAAAATTGCGGAGATCGCATCTGCCGTATTAAAATCGTCGTCCATTGCCGCGTCAAACTTTTCTTCGAATCCCTTCACCTCTTTGACTGCCGACTGTTCTGCCTCTGTCATATCCTTTTCTTCCGCTTTTTCAAGAAGATTCTTTAAACGCCCCGTCGCATTTACGATACGCTCCAGGCCGTTTCGGGAGGCTTCCATCAGTTCTGCGCTGAAGTTCAGCGGGCTTCTGTAATGTGCGCTCAGCATAAAGAAACGCAGCACCTGAAGATCATACTTTTCGCTGATGTCTCTTACGGTAAAGAAATTTCCAAGAGATTTTGACATCTTGCGGTTATCAATGTTCAAAAACGCATTATGAATCCAGTACTTCGCAAATGGAACGCCATTGCAGCACTCGCTCTGGGCAATTTCATTTTCATGATGCGGGAATACCAGATCTTCTCCGCCTGCGTGGATGTCAATCTCCGGCCCCAGATATTTTTTCGCCATGACGGAGCACTCAATATGCCAGCCCGGACGCCCATCGCTCCACGGGGACTTCCAGAATGGCTCTCCTTCCTTTTTCGGCTTCCACAGCACGAAATCAAGAGGGTCCTCCTTCTGATCTTCCCCGGATACCAGCAGCGCGCGGTTTCCGGAACGAAGATCATCCAGATTCTTATGAGAAAGCTTTCCGTATTCCTCAAATTTTCTGGTACGGAAATAGACGGTCCCATTCACATCATAAGCATACCCCTTCTCAATCAGGGCAGAAATCATCTCTACCATCCCCGCAATTTCCTGTGTAGCCAGCGGATGTGTCGTTGCAGGCTTTACATTCATAGCCGCCATATCCTTTTTGCATTCTTCGATGTAGCGGGTTGAGATCTCTTCTGCCGTAACTCCTTCTTCAATCGCCTTCGCAATGATCTTATCATCTACATCCGTAAAATTTGACACGTAATTCACTTCATATCCTTTATGCTCCATGTAACGTCTTACCGTATCAAACACGATCATCGGCCGGGCATTCCCGATATGGATGAGATTATAAACGGTAGGCCCGCACACATACATGGTGACTTTACCCGGTGTCAGAGGGACAAATTCTTCTTTCTTCTTTGTCAATGTATTATATACTTTCATGGTTTTATCCTTTCCTATTCATACTGCTTTCAGTCTATGCAATTCCTGCTGTTTTGTCAACCATACAGGCCATTTCATACCACCTCATTCAAAAATACCGGCCCATAACCGCGCACTTTCTCCCATAACTTCGCAATCTCCCCCGGCATTCCTGCTTCCTGCGGCGTCGCGTATCCAAACGTAAGCGCAGTAAAGGTTCCCGCCGAAATGGTAAATGCCGCTCTCTCGCCGACGCACTTTTTCAGGCTTCCCCCAAACGCATCTGCATGGAATTTATAAATTCCGGAATTTTCAGGCAGAAAATCGTCCCTGAGTTCAAAGCAAAATTCCACAGCGCCGGTTGCCGTAAGCCCCGGGGCAAACCGTTCCGGATTTATGACGCGGGCCATAATCACAGGCTTTTTCTCTTCGGCTTCCTGCATTTCCTGTAAAAATCCATACAGACGAATCTTTTTACTGCCGAGATATTTGGCAAGAGAGGGAAGCAGGTATGTCTCGTACCCCTCGGCAATCACAGGCTCCCTCACCTCCGGCACATCCTCAAAAGCGGTAAAAAAATACCCTCTGATCTTTCCCGCATCGAGCAGTATCGCCACTTCCCCATTCTGGCAGCGCTGCTCCTGCAAAAGTGTTTCAAAGTATTCTTCCGTATGAAAAGCAAACGTCCGAAAATGTTTTTTCAGATAAACATTGGAAAATTCCGCCAAATCCGCCAGATCTTTTTTCTCCGCCGCCCGGCATTGCAGATGGGGCTTTTTCTTAAATTCTTCTAACTGCACAGAGGTATGATTCTGACAATAAATATACCGAAAATCGAAAGGCCGGTAAATCGCCTCCGCCGCAGGCATCAGAAATGCCATCGGCTCACCGATTCGGCGCATATCCTCAAGAGCCATTTTCAGCACATTTCTCATCATTCCCTGTCCCCGGTACCGTTCATCCGTAGCGACTGCCACGATATATTCCCCAAAAATCTCCTGCTCCCCAAGTCTCATCAGATAGGGATTGAGATGGAGCATGGACAGAATCTCTCCATCCTGCCCTTCTGCTGCATAAATCCGGTTTTCCCGCGCTTTCACCCGGTAATAATAATCCACGAACCGGGGGCTGTCCTTCGTGAACACCTTTTGATACAGACTTTTTGTCCTCTCATTTTCCGCCGCGTCCAGCAGGCGCACCTTATATTCCATGCTCTCCCGCGCACCTCCCGCACTTTTCACACAAAAGCTCCATCCGGCTGTCCGCCGCCTCATCGAGCAGAGAAAGCAGCGTGCAAACCGCCTGTGCAGAGATTCCTTCCCCTGTTCCCGTAAATCCAAGCCCTTCCTCCGTGGTGGCCTTGATATTCACCCGTCCCTTCTCGATTCCCAGAGCCGCCGCCACGTTTTTTTCCATTTCTTCTATATAAGGACGAAGCTTCGGCTTTTGGGCAATGATCGTAGCGTCTATATTCTCGATCACATAATTTTTCTCTTCCAGAAGGCTTCCTGTCCGCCGCAGAAGGGCAATACTGGAAATTCCTTTATATGCAGGGTCCGTGTCCGGAAAATGCTTTCCAATATCCCCCAGCGCCGCCGCCCCCAGAAGCGCATCCATAATGGCATGTACCACGACGTCTGCATCCGAATGTCCCAGAAGCCCTTTCTCATAAGGTATCGTTACTCCTCCCAGAATCAGGCTCCTTCCTTCTGTCAATCTATGCACATCATATCCCATTCCTATCCGCATATCTGTTCTCCTGTTCCTTTTTCTGGTCTAACTATAACATGATTTTTTTCATTTTAAAAGGCAAAAAAAACCGCCGCAAAATGTTTTCCATTCCGCGGCGGTTCGTGATGTACGCCTTTTCGCTTATTCTGCTGCTTCTGTAGCTGGCGCCTCTGTGCCTGCCTCCGTAGCTGCTGCTTCTGTAACTGCCTCTGTCGGAGCGGCTTCTGTCGTTGCTTCTGTAACTGCTGTTGTCTCCGGAGCGGCCGTTGTCTCACTCTCTTTTGCGCCGCATCCTGTTACCAGTGCGCCTGCTAATACTGCTGCTGCTGCAAATGCCATTACTTTTTTCATCATAATATTTATCCTCCTCATAAATCCGAGATATTTTAAAACTAACATACCTCTTTTCCAATTACGGGAATCATCTTAGCACATAAAGAATATAGTTTCTCTTCTTTTTCATTAATATTTTTTAAATAATTTCTGACGACTCTTATATTTTATTAAGGTTTCAGACACACTTTGATCACATTTTTCCAAATACAAAAAATGCAGATATGCTTATCTATAAACACATCTGCACTCTTTCTACAATAGCGGAAGGGAGATTTGAACTCTCGACACCACGGGTATGAACCGTGTGCTCTGGCCAACTGAGCTATTCCGCCATATAAATGGGACCTATAGGGCTCGAACCTATGACCCTCTGCTTGTAAGGCAGATGCTCTCCCAGCTGAGCTAAGATCCCATTGCTGTCCGTTCTCCGAACTGCTCTGCTATTATAATACTATTTTCACCAAAAAGTCAACCCCTTTTTTTATTTTTCTTTTTTTCGCCACAGTTTTTCATTTTCACGTCATTTTTTACGTTCCGGCACGTTTTTTATCAATAAAGCATATTTTTCATGGTATTGTATGAACTTTTGCAGCGCACGGCGGGGTTCCGCATCCAATGCCTGGAGGATCGGTTCGGTTTCCACCAGCCCCGTGACGTTTTTCCGCAGATACTCGGAATAGCTGCTCCACCAGTAATCCTGTATCTTGCCCGCATATCCCCTTGCAAGCAGATGGATGTTGCAGCAATATTCCAGCACAGTTGCAAGACTGCACGGCGAAAGATGTTTTCTGGACACCGACACTTTTTCCTTCCCCTGCGGATACTGCCGCAGATAGCTCTTTTGCAGCCCCTGCGACATTTTGGCGGCTGTCCGCCTGATATCGCCATACGCCGGGATATTCACCAGGAAATGTGCTTCTTTGTCCAGGATACAGAAAGCATACACCCGAAACGAAATCTTCTCCCGTTCCTTTAAAAGCTGATTGAGAAACCGTTTCTTTACACACTCATCTGCCAGCCACGGTGTTTCTTTACGACCTTTCAAAATTACATAATGAAAGCTCTCCTGCATTCCTATATCTGACATAGCATTCTTTCCTCCCCGCTTTTGGCTTCCTGCAACTGAAAACAGCCCCTCATGTTTGACGTTATAATTATTATAAGACATTTTTCGACAATATTCAACATTTTCCCCTGCGCCGTATCCTTTTGAAACGGGAAACCAGGATTCGACGGAAGGCTTTTTTTCGTGCCTGCTTTTTCAAAAAAATGTAACGTTTTGTTACATGCTCCCTCATTTTCTGTCGAAAAGCACGGACGTCTCCTCCTGCCCTTCATCTTCTGCAAACAAAAACGGCGCAGAAAGGGGCATTCCCTCTGCACCGCTGATCAAACCTTTTAATCATCTGTCTTTTTCTTCTTTTTTCTGCCAACATAAAACAAAATCAATACCGCGCCGGCTGAAACAGCAATCAAACCAATCCACAGTCCAAAATTCGTGTTATCCCCGGTTTTCGGTGTTGATGATGGTGTTGATGATGATGGCGTTGGCTTTGGCGTGGGTGTTGGCGTCGGCTTCTTCACAGCATCATAAGTATTTTTAAAGGAAATCTCCTGTTTCTTACTTACCATCTGTGCATCGGTATGTGCGGCCACCACCGCTTCCAGGTTACCGTTCTTTCCATTTGTTATGCTTACTTTCACATAATAAACTGTGCTGTCATAATGTCCCTCTGCCTGCTTTCCCGGCTGCTGGGTAACGGTATAACAGTAAATGCCGGGAACAGAATAACTGATTGCAGGAAAGGCTTCCTTTCCCGCCCCTTTTATCGTCAGGGAGCTTTTTTCAGGCATGGGAGCGTCATCCCTGCCCTCAAGCGTCATCGTATAATCTTCGTCCGGAGAAGGCTTCTCACCTGACAATTCCACGCTGACAGGAATCTTCACTTCCACAACCCCAGCCGCAAGAGCTGAAATCGGAAAACCTGTCAGGCACAGAACCGCAAGCAGGAGCGCTGCCGGAAATTTTCTTATCTTCGTTTTTATCCCCTCCTTACTTCTCCGGCGAATAAGCTTTCATTACTGCCAAAAGAACTGTTCTGGCATCCGTAAACTCCGAAGAGCATGTTGATAATGCCAGTATCTGCGAAAGATCCTCAGACCTTCCGGCCTGATCCATTGTCTCCTGATGAATCTTCTCTGCATGGCTGCTGGCAAAATCCAGAAGCCCGCTGGCGTCTGTCTGCCATTGCTGTACCGCAAAGATTACATCTTCTGATGCGGAAACCTGCATACATGCAAAAATTTCAAGCTTATAGGAACGGTCAGGCAGTATCAGCGTACCCGTTGTATTTTTGTCAAAAAATTTCTTTTCCCTGTACAGATCCAGATCACCGAACATCTTATGATCTGCCATATGGTGTCCATACAGCAGAGAATATTTTCCACGGAACTGATTGTCACAGTCCGAATCCAGGAATACACTTCCCGACATAGCAAAATCGCCATGCACATCGGTATTGATATAGCTCAGGTTGTCTTCCCCCTGCAAAACCGGATAATCAATTCCGGTGTTATCCAGGGTCACCCAGGCACAGACGTCCGGATTGATCTTACGGAGTTCCTCAAAAGACGCCCCGCTATCCTCGCAGCCAATATCTGGCTTCAGCTTCAATAACTCTGCCTGTAGATCATCAACCGCAGCATAGACCTGTACGTTATCCCATAGCGCATACCCTGAATACACTCCTGCAACAATCAGAAAAACAGCCACGGCTACAGTTACAAATGAATTGGCTGTTTTCAAAAAAAATCGCAATGCCCTCATACAGCTCCTTCCATCCTGCAACAGCTTTCCCTGTATTTTCACTGAGTATTTTCACCAGCTCCGGAGAGGCTCTCCGGAGCTTAAGATGCATAAGAACAGAAATCTTACTGACGCCGGTAATTAAGCGTCAAATCTGCGTTTTCTGGAAACAAGTGCAATTCCTGCAATTAAAAGGACGCCTAAAAACACAAGGATGTATGGAAGGTTTGTAAGATTTACACCTGTGTCAACCGTCGCACCATAGCTGTTTTCATAATTTGCATTTACAGCGGTTGCTGAAGTCGTTCCCTGCGCTACCTTACTTGAAGCGCCGTTTACGGTCGTCGTATACCTGGTGTCAACATTTACCTCTTCCACCTTATATGTAATGCCTGCCGGCAGGTTTGCGATCGTAATGGTCTCATCATGCTTCAGCTTAAAGGTTGCAGGCGTCCCAATCGTAACGGTCGCCGGATTTGAACCATTAGAACCGCCGGTAACCGCATAGGATGCTCCGTACTGTTTGCCGTCCTGACCTGTCAGGGTTACCTCGAAGTCAAAGTATTTGCTCTTATCACCAAGATCACCGCTTACCGTCTTCTTAACACTCAGTGTGTTCGCTGTGTAAATATTGGTAAACGCCGCAGCATCGTCTAACTTCGTGCCATTCTTTGTAAAGGAAACGGTAGAAACTCCAACGCCGCCATCCTGATTAAGAACTGTGACCTTCATTACCACCGGTACTGCGTCATAGGTAACACCCGCTGTCGTTCCGGCTGTCTGGGAAATGTTATAAGTATAAACACCAACGCTTGTATACGTCGGCAGTGTGACCTCGACATTTTTCTTATTTCCTTCTGTAGAAGCATCGCCTGCACTATATGCAGCCGTCCCAAGTGTCGGCGTCGGCATGTTTGCTGTCGTCACGCCGTCTGCCGCATCCGTAACGCCTGCGTTTTCGATTGTGAACTGGAATGTTTCTGCCGGTGAAGTTCCCGCTCCCTCCAGTTTATACTCACTGATAAAATGAACCTTACCCTCTACTGGCTGCTGAGTCCCTGCTGCAAATGCCGTGGCTCCCATAGCAAATGTCGTTGCTGCTGCAAGCAGACATGCGAATAATTTCTTTGTCTTTTTCATAGAAGTTCCTCCTATACATGATTTTTGGTTGATAAGCTCTTTTGAAAACAGCTTATACACAGTTAAGATTTTATATTTCCCTTCTGCGGAGTATTGTGATCACTTTTGCTTTCACCTCCGGCAGGGAGATGCAGCCGAAGTCACGGCTGTCTTTGGCATGTGTCCGGTAATCCCCGAGGATAAACACACTGCCCTCCGGAACGGTATAAGGATACTGGATTCCTTCTTTCGCATAAGTCGGAAAAACAATCTCCCCGCCCTGGGCTGTCCCATTGACAAAAAGTGTTCCGGAATCATCCATCGTAATGACGTCTGTTCCGCATCCAAGAACACGCCCGATACGCGTTTTACCATCCGCTTCATAAACTACTACGTCATTTTTTTCAAAGTTCCTCTGCATCCGAAATCCGATAAGAAGATCTCCCGCTTCCACAGCCGGCGCCATCTCATGATCCGGGGCCTGGCCAACAAAAAACACCTGTGTGAACAGCAGCCATCCTGCAACGGACAAGATTACGATCCGTAAAACCAGTTGGATATACCCTCTCTTTATTTCCAGCGCATTTCTCCGCTTACGAATGGCCTGGGAACAGGTAGAAACTTTCTCAGTACGCATTACCTCCTCTCCTCTTCTCCGGGTTCTTTTTCTGCCTCTTTCTCCTTCAAGTCCTGCCCGGCAATGTCTTTTTTAACAAGTTCCTGCTTATATCTGCGAATCCTCACATCAGAACCTTTCTGGCATTCACTGATCAGGGCGTCATACCTTGCCCGTTCCGCACTGATAGAAGCTTCATAAAGTCTGTTTAGTTCCTCCAGTTTTTTCCAGAGATACGCTTCATCTACTCCTCCTATCAGCCTTTTTCGAAATTTCACAGTCTGAAACCATTTTATCAGGTTTTCATGCTCATGATTTATCGCCTGCGTCTGCTGCTCTGCCTCTGCTGTAAGTTTTTTCTTTCCAATCTTTTTTTCTTTCATGTTCCCTCCAGCGGTCAGATCGAACGTTTTCTGCGTGCTGCCAGCAAGACAGCGCCAAGCGCCGCCATCCCAATGATCAGTATATACGGCAGAACGTCCAGGTGGATTCCTACATCCGGAATCGCTTCCTTGTTGTTCGTAAAAATGATCGTATGACCGTTTTCCCTCGTCTGAATCCTGGAGAGGACAGCCTCTCTGCCGTCTGTCTGCGTTCCGTCAATCTGACAGGAAGTGGTATATTTGCCCTGACCGCTCCCCGTATAATCATCTTCTGTGACCGTAACAGTTGCTCCCACAGGAAGATCGGTCAGAGTAACCGTCCCCTGGTCTGTCAGTTCAAAGCTTGCAGAGCCATCATATTCTGTGCCGTCCATCTTAAACTTCACATCTGAATTTCCATTCCCCGCATTCTTTACCGAAACCTGGAAGCGAAACGGCTTGCTCTTATCGCCCATGCCTCCGGTCACAAGCTTTTGAATCTGGAGCGACGTGACCGCCTGGGGCTCATAATGTTTATAGAAATTTACGGTACCGTCAGCCAGGTCTCTATCCGTTGGCGCATACTGCCAGCTTACGAAATTCCCATAAGCTTCGCCCTTCTCATTTTCTCCATACCACCTTGCTCCCTTCTGATAGGTGATATCGCCGACTGTCCTGGTCGCTTCCGTATCTTTCTTTGTAACAACAACCGTTGTGCCTTTCAGATAATTTTTCGCATCAATCTGCGTGTATTTCTCTTCTTCCGGGAACCTGACCGAGAACCTCGCCGTATAAATATCCGGATTTACAACGCTGATCGTACAGTCAATATGATGGTACTGGCGCTCATGATTTTCATAGTTGGCCTCGCCCGGCCCAATGACATTGTGTCTGGAAATCTTAAACGGCGTTAAAACAATTTCCGTGATACTTTCTTTGTTTAAATTTGTTACCCCTAATTCCTGCTCGATAACTGTTTTGTAAGCATCCCAGATACTGTCCAGAATATAGGAAAAATTCTCAGCTCCCTTCTTTACGCTCCACGATGACCCGGCAGAGCCATCCGGCCAGGATTTCA
Organism: uncultured Lachnospiraceae bacterium; assembly: GCA_937965795.1. Classification (GTDB taxonomy): domain Bacteria; phylum Bacillota; class Clostridia; order Lachnospirales; family Lachnospiraceae; genus Hominisplanchenecus_A. The sequence goes on from CALCMD010000037.1 coordinate 11,341, forward strand.
CATAACTGCCTACATTAACTGTGATATTCTTTTCAATCTCCTGTCCATTGCTTTGATTATCCACTGCCATATCCCAGGTCGCGCCCGTCGTATCGATCACTCCATACAGGGGGCTTTGTCCCCCGTCCGGCTTCCACTGGTCTGTCGCATTACTTCCCGGTACGGCGTCTGGCCGAATCAGGTAATAAATGGCCGCATCTCCGGTGTAATTAAGCCTTGTATAATCTGACTCTTCCCCATTCTCACCGTCAGCCGCATTGACGTCCGCATCCGGATGTACGTCCTTTATCTCCGGTGTTTCCGGCGTCTCCACCGGTGCATCTGTCTCCGGTGTTTCCAATGTTTCCACCGGTGCATCCGTCTGTTCTGTCTCCGGTGTTTCCGGCGTCTCTGTCACTGTTTCCGTATCGTCTTCTGTCATGGGCGTCTCTGTCGCTGTTTCTGGCTCCGCCGTCTCCTGCTCATTTCCTGTATCCTCTTCTGACTCATACGTACTGGCGTCCATCGTTTCAGACCGCTGCACCGCCTCATTCTCTGACTCCCTGCCTGTATCTGCGGTAAAAGCAGTAATAGAAATGCTGCCAATCATAGCGAACACCATGCAGACTGCGAGGATTTTTTTCAATAATCTGATTTTTCCGGATGAATGATTATGTATCATGCCCCATGCTCCCTTCCTTTATCATATAGCAGTTCATACTGGCCGCTGCTCTCACAGCATCCCAATAATGTTATTTGTATCAACGATTATTACGTTTTTGCTTGACTCAAAACCTTTCTTACAAGGTTACATTTTGACAGTACGTTTCTTGTGAAACACATTATACTCCCCCCGGCTTAAAATAGCAAACGTTTTTTCAATTTTACAGAATTTTCATGATTTTTAGTAAATTTTGTAAAATTTTAGCTATAAATGCAGAAAAAAAGCCGTCAGAGAAACTTCTCTGACAGCTTGCCTGTTTCTTTTATTTAAAATATGCCACGCCGGATTCAAAAATCTTCATATCCTGCTCTCCATAGATATTGACCGCTACGGAGTCGCCGCGGCGTTCAGAGTGCGCCATCTTTCCGAGCACGCGTCCGTCTGGACTTGTGATTCCCTCGATCGCACAGTAAGAGCCGTTTACGTTCCACTCCTCGTCGTTTACCTTCAGGTTTCCGTCCGCATCCACGTACTGCGTCGCCACCTGCCCGTTGGCAAAAAGCCTGTCCAGCCATTCTTTGCTGGCCACAAAACGCCCTTCCCCATGAGACGCCGGATTACAGTAGGTTCCTCCCAGAACCGCCTGCTGTAACCACGGGGATTTGTTCGTTACGACTTTGGTATATACCATTTTTGAAATATGGCGTCCGATGGTGTTAAACGTCAGGGTCGGAGAATCCGCCGTCTGTCCCACAATTTCACCATGCGGCACCAGTCCCAGTTTAATTAATGCCTGGAACCCGTTACAGATACCCAGCGCCAGACCGTCACGCTCGTTTAAAAGCTTCATGACCGCTTCTTTCATCTTTGCATTCTGGAATGCGGTCGCAAAGAATTTCGCCGAGCCGTCCGGTTCGTCGCCAGCGGAAAATCCGCCTGGGAACATGATAATCTGCGCCTGGTCGATGGATTTGACGAAAATATCCACGGAATCACGGATATCCTCTGCCGTCAGGTTCTTAAAGACCTTGACGTCCACATCCGCTCCGGCACGCTCGAAGGCTTTCGTGCTGTCGTACTCGCAGTTCGTTCCCGGAAATACCGGAATGAATACTTTCGGTCTTGCCACTTTATGTTTGCACACATGAATGCTCTCTGCTTTGTAAAGCCCGGCTTTTCTCTCCTCCTGCGGTTCTGCCCCGGATACCGTCTTAAATACGTTTTCCAGAGTACCTGTCCATGCCCGGATGGCATCCTCCATCGTGATACAAACATCTCTATATTCCAGAGCGGCCTTATCTGTCACCTCGCCGATCAGGGTATAGGTAATTCCAAGCTCTCCAACCTTCCCATCCGGCACTTCCGCCACGATATTTCCAAAGCCTGGTGTGAACAGGTCTCTCTCGTCCACGTTATGTTCAATCTTAACGCCCATGTGATTTCCGAATGCCATCTTGCTGACTGCCGCCGCAAGCCCTTTTCCGTCCACGGCATAGGCAGAAAGGATTCTTCCCGCTTTCACATCCTCGAAGAATTTTCCATACTGATCCATGATCTGCGTATAATCCGGCAGGTCATAGCCGTCTTTCTCAATCGTAAGGAGCACCAGCTTGCTCCCTGCTTTTTTCAGCTCCGGCGTCACGATGGTCTTATCGCTTGCCACGTCTACCGCAAAGCTTACCAGCGTCGGCGGTACGTCAATCTCATTAAACGTACCGGACATACTGTCCTTTCCTCCGATGGACGGCAGTCCAAATCCGAGCTGCGCAGAGTACGCGCCGAGAAGCGCCGCAAATGGCTGGCTCCATCTTGCCGGGTCTTCCGTCATGCGTCTGAAATACTCCTGGAAGGTGAAGCGTATCTTACGGTAATCTCCGCCGTTTGCCACGATTTTTGCCACGGACTCGATAACAGCGTAGATTGCGCCGTGATATGGGCTCCAGGTTGACAGATACGGGTCAAAACCATAGCTCATCATCGTGACGGTATCGGTCTTTCCTTTCAATACCGGAAGCTTCGCTACCATCGCCTGCGTCTCTGTAAGCTGGTATTTCCCACCGTGCGGCATAAATACGGAACCTGCGCCGATGGAACCGTCAAACATCTCCACAAGGCCCTTCTGGGAGCACACATTCAAATCTTTTAAAGTATCCAGCCATTTCTCTTTTACATCCGGAACCTCTTCTCTTACGAAGAATTTGTCCGCTTCGGACGGAATCTCTACAAATACGTCCGTTTCCTGATGCGCGCCGTTCGTATTCAGGAAGGCTCTGGAGATATTCACAATCTCCTTATCCCTCCATACCAGAACGAGACGCGGCTCTTCGGTAACTACAGCGACCTCTACCGCCTCCAGATTCTCTTCGTTTGCATATTTCAGAAATTCTTCTACGTCCTTCGGATCGACTACGACCGCCATACGCTCCTGGGATTCGGAAATGGCGATTTCCGTTCCGTCCAGACCTGCATATTTCTTCGGCACTTTATCCAGATTGACACGAAGCCCGTCCGCCAGTTCACCGATGGCTACCGATACGCCGCCCGCGCCGAAATCATTACATTTCTTAATCAGCCGGCTGACCTCCGGACGACGGAACATACGCTGAATCTTCCGCTCGGTCGGGGCATTTCCTTTCTGAACCTCTGCGCCGCAGACCTCGATGGACGCCTCCGTATGTACTTTCGAAGAACCGGTAGCGCCGCCAATGCCGTCACGTCCGGTACGCCCGCCCAGAAGAATGATAATATCTCCCGGATCGGAGGTTTCGCGGATAACGTCTTTTCTCGGAGCCGCCCCCATGACAGCGCCAATCTCCATTCTTTTCGCTACATAATTGGGATGATAGATTTCTTTTACCAGCCCGGTTGCAAGCCCGATCTGGTTTCCATAGGAGCTGTAGCCGTGCGCCGCTCCCCGTACCAGCTTCTTCTGCGGAAGCTTTCCTTTCAGCGTTTCCTTCACGGAAACCGTAGGGTCTGCCGCCCCGGTCACGCGCATCGCCTGATAAACATAGGTACGTCCTGACAGCGGGTCGCGGATGGCTCCTCCCAGGCAGGTGGCCGCTCCGCCGAAAGGCTCGATCTCCGTCGGGTGGTTATGCGTCTCATTTTTAAAGTTCACCAGCCACTCCTCTGTCTCACCGTCGATCTCCACCGGAACTACGATACTGCACGCATTGATTTCATCCGACTCCTCCTGGTCGTCCAGTTTTCCTTCTTTTTTCAGCTTTCTCATCGCCATCAGCGCCAGATCCATCAGGCAGACAAATTTATCGCCTCTTCCTTTAAAAATCTCTTTATGGTCGGTCAGATAGTTCTCATAGGTCGCCGCCATCGGGTCTTTATAATATCCCTCGCCGAAGGTCACATGTTTCAGCTCTGTGGAAAATGTGGTGTGCCGGCAATGGTCAGACCAGTAAGTATCCAGTACACGAATCTCCGTCACAGACGGGTCACGTTTTTCTTCTGTCTTAAAATAATTCTGAATATGCAAAAAGTCTTTGAACGTCATAGCCAGGTTCAGGGAAGCATACAGCTCCTTTAACTCTTCCTCCGGCATCTCACAGAAGCCGTCAAAGTTTTTCACATCGGCAGGCTCTTCAAAAGCAGCCACCAGTGTTTCCGGCTTTACCATGCCGGTTTCTCTGGAATCCACCGGGTTGATGCAGTGCGCCTTGATCGCATCAAACTCCTCATCTGTAATGTCGCCCTCTATCACATAGGTGGTGGCGGAGCGGATGATCGGCTCCTCGTCTTCTTTCAGAAATTTCACACACTGTTCTGCGGAATCTGCCCTCTGGTCAAACTGTCCCGGCAGATATTCCACGGAGAAAATACGCGCTCCTTCGGCCGCGACAAAGCTTTCTTTGTATAATACGTCTACCGGCGGCTCTGAAAATATAGTCCTGCAAGCCCTTTCGAATACTTCATCGGAAATATTCTCCACGTCGTAGCGAATCAGTTCACGCACATTTGTCAATGACTGAATTCCCAGATAACTGCGTATCTCATGACGCAGTTCTTTTGCCGCTCCCGCAAATTCCGGCTTTTTCTCCACGTACACTCTTCTTACGTTGCTCATTTGGTTCCTCCATGCTCTGTGTTTTCGTTTGCATCTGACAAAACTTATCTTCTCCATTCTATCACTGTGTGAAGCTTCTTGCAAGAAAATATGAAAAGTGGCATGTCAGCGACGTTTGCGAATTTAACGAATTTTTCATTGCAAAAAAATAATAGCCTAAACACCATGTAAATCCAGTGTTTAAGCTATTTACGCCCCTGCCAAGGAGTCGATGCGACAGGATTTGAACCTGCGACCTCTGCGTCCCGAACGCAGCGCTCTACCAAGCTGAGCCACGCATCGCTATTTCATTTGCCAGCTTGGTTATTATATCACTATTTCTGCACAAAAGTCAAGTACTTTTTTCAACAAATTTCCACCTTACAGCTCCACCCGTCCCTCCAGCGCACGAAGGAGCGTCACCTCATCGATATATTCCAGGTCTCCGCCTACCGGCACGCCGCTGGCGATACGGCTGACCTTAATTCCGGTGGGCTTAATCAGCTTGCTGATGTACATTGCCGTCGTTTCTCCCTCAAGGCTGGAATTCGTGGCAATGATCACTTCCTGCACATCTCCCTGGAGCCTGATCATCAGCTCTTTGAGCTTGATGTCTCCAGGGCCTATCCCCAGCATGGGAGAGATGGCGCCGTGCAGTACGTGATATACGCCCCCATATTTTCCTGTTTTTTCGTAAGCCGCCAGGTCTCTGGTATTCTCCACCACCATGATCGTGCCCTGATCCCTTTTGGGATTTGCACAGATGGGGCATAGCTCCTCGTCCGTCAGAGTCCCGCACTGCTTACAGTAGCGCACGTTCCTTCTCGCGCCAATGATGGAATCCGAAAGCTTCTGTACTTCCTCCACCGGACGGTTAATGAGATAAAAAGCCAGGCGCTGTGCGGATTTTGGTCCCACGCCCGGCAGCTTTGACAGCTCCTCGATGAGTTCGCTGATCTGTTTACTAAAGTAATCCATCAGAACGGAAATCCTCCGCCCATACCGCCCATGCCTCCGGTAATTTTCGCCATCGCAGCGCCGGCCTCTTCCTCCATCGTCCGTAACGCCTCATTGGTCGCCGCCATAATCAAGTCTTCCAGCATTTCAATATCGTCCGGGTCTACCACTTCCTCTGCCAGCTTTACCTTTGTAATTTCACGTTTTCCCGACACCGTCACTTCCACGGCTCCGCCTCCTGCGGCTGCGGTAAATTCTTTCTCCTCCAGGGCCTTCTGGCTTTCCTCCATCTGCCTCTGCATTCTCTGCGCCTGTTTCATCAGGTTATTCATATTCCCCGGCATACCGCCTCCCGGAAATCCTCCACGCTTTGCCATATCTTTGTCCTCCTCTAATCTTCTACTTCTATTTCTGCATGGACAAACTTTTTCAATGCGTCATCCACGCTGATCTTCGTTAAACGCCCTCCCGCCAGATGCTCATCTTCCTGAAGGACAAATTTTACTTCTACTTGTTTCCCGATTTTACTTCGTATGATGTTTTCAAGCTCCCTCTTCTTTTCTTCATCCCCCACATAAGTCTCGCCCAGGAAATCAGAAAACACCACAAACAGCCGCGCATCGTCCCCTTTTGCGTTGAATTTCGGCGCCGCCCCTGCGAGCACCTGGCGGAACCTCTGTCCGTCCGCCTCCGCCACGATACTGTTCCACAGCCGCATCACTTCCTGCAAGTCTTTCGGAGCCGCCGCTTCTACGTTCTCCTGTTCAGGAAACTCAGTCTGCACAGGCGTTTCCCTGGCTGCGGCGTCCCGCATCGGCGCCGTCTGCACCGGCACACCATGTTCCAGCTTCTTCTCCAAAGCCCGGATGCGCTCTGCCAGTGAAATCTCATCTGTCTCCATCTGCGGCTTACACAGCTTGATCAATGCCACTTCCAGCAGCACGCGCTTTGAAGCCGAATATTTCATCTGGTTTGACAGCTCAGAAAAAATCCGGATAAAACGCATCAATGTCTCATCTCTGACAAGCCCCGCTTCTTCTTTTAAAAGCTGCAAATTTTCTGTGGAGACGTCCAGCACATCCTCCATATGATCCGAAGATTTCAAAAGCAGGAGGTTTCTCAGATACCAGGTGAAATCCGTCACGAACTGCCCCAGTTCGCGCCCCTGCATAATCAGTTCTTCCAGATGGGCGATGACCCGCACCACGTCGCAGTCCAGCACCTCCCGCAACAGACGGCTGAACTCCTCTGTGTCCACGGCCCCCAAAACTTCCAGGACGTGATCGTATGTCAGGCTCTGCCCCAGATAAAAAGCGATACACTGGTCAAGAAGGCTCAGTGCGTCTCGCATGGAGCCGTCTGCCTTTTTCGCAATATAGCGCAGCGCCTTTTCCTCGACCTCTACCTGTTCTTCCATCATCAATTCCCGCATCCGGTCCACGATGGTATTCAGGGATATTCTTTTAAAATCATACCTCTGGCACCGGGAGAGAATCGTAATCGGAATTTTATGCGCCTCCGTCGTCGCTAAAATAAAGATGACATAAGAAGGAGGTTCCTCCAATGTCTTTAAGAGCGCATTGAACGCTCCTATGGACAGCATATGAACCTCGTCAATGATATAGACCTTATATTTTCCACTGGTCGGTGAATACGCGACCTCATCCCGAATCTCACGAATATTGTCCACGCCGTTGTTTGATGCGGCGTCGATCTCGATCACGTTCATGGAAGTCCCCGCCGCGATCGCCCGGCAGGTCTCGCATTCCCCGCAGGGGTTTCCATCCACAGGGTGCGCGCAGTTCACGGCTTTCGCCAGAATCTTTGCCACCGTGGTCTTACCGGTTCCCCTGGTTCCACAAAACAGATAGGCATGGCCGATACGGTCAGCCCTGATCTGATTTTTCAGTGTCGTCACAATATGGTCCTGCCCCTTCACATCTGCGAAGGAGTCAGGACGAAATTTACGATATAACGCGGTATAGCTCATCGGTTAATCTCCGAAACTGATGCCGATCAGTTTTGCCTCTTTGATAAGCTGATGTTCCGGATCAACCATTTTCAGCTTTCCTGCCACATCTGCCAGCGGCACTTTTTTCACTTTATTGTTTACGATTCCAACCATGTAACCATAATCGTTATTGAGAATCAGCTTTGCCGCCTCAGCTCCCAGTCTGGTGGAAAGCACACGGTCATACGGGCAGGGGCTTCCGCCTCGCTGGGTGTGTCCCGGAACAGTCACCCGCACCTCGATACCTGTTTTCTTAAAGATCTCATCTGCCAGCTCATAGGACACGGACGGATATTTGTAATTCTTCATCTTTTCTTTCAGTTCTTTCTTGGAAAGCTTGGCGTCCTTCTTGGAAATAGCTCCCTCTGCAACCGCCAGAATGGTAAATCCCTTTCCGGCATTCGCCCTGCGGTTGATCGCCTCCACGACCTTGTCAATGTCGTACGGTATCTCCGGAAGCAGAATGATGTCCGCGCCTCCCGCAATACCGGCATGGAGCGTCAGCCAGCCCACCTTATGTCCCATAACTTCCACCACGAATACACGGTTATGGGAGGATGCCGTGGTGTGAATACAGTCAATCGCATCCGTTGCAATATTGACTGCGCTCTGGAAACCGAAGGTCATGTCCGTTCCGTAAATATCATTGTCGATTGTCTTCGGAAGATGAATGATATTCAATCCCTCTTCTCTCAGCAGATTTGCCGTTTTCTGTGTTCCGTTTCCGCCCAGGATCACCAGGCAGTCCAGGCGCAGCTTATAGAAATTCTGCTTCATCGCCTCTACCTTATCAAGCCCGTTGGCATCCGGCTCACGCATTTGCTTAAACGGCTGTCTGGAAGTTCCCAGGATCGTTCCGCCGCGGGTCAGGATACCTGAAAAATCCGCAGACGTCAGGAGACGGTAATCACCGTAAATCAACCCTTTGTAGCCATCGGCAAATCCGTAAACCTCCAGATCCGTCAGGTTTGTGGAAAGACCTTTCACAACTCCACGCATGGTAGCGTTCAATGCCTGACAATCGCCGCCGCTTGTTAACAAACCAATTCTCTTTTTCATGACACGTCACATCCTCTTCTTAATTTTTCATCCTCGGTTCGGGGAAGGCTGCCGCACCCATCCCCGCAATCAATCTGATACCTGTATTATAACCTATTTTTTCCCATATCACAACTGAATTCTGGAGCCAAACGAAAACGCCCCTGCTATTGTGCCGGAACAAATGGAAGCTCTGCGCTCCCTCCATCCACAGGCTCTCTCGCATCCGGTTTCTCTGTACCTGGCATTTCTGTTTCCCCCTTATCCGGCCTTCCCTGATCCTTGTCTGGCGTACCTGCATTCGCTTTTTCTTCCATCGGCTTCTCTTTTATCACGACCGTGTCGCCTTCCGGCGTGACAAGAATCTCCGTCTCCTCCTGCGAAATACTCTGCGGCTTCTCTTCGCCCGTTGGGACACTCTTTCCATCCTGAGGGGGCGTCTCATCCTGCTGCTCTTCTCCCCCCTTGTCCTCCTCTTTGAAAACGACTTCTGTTTCTCTTGTCATTCCTTCAGGCTCCGATTGTCCGGCGCTTTGTTCCTGCGGTCTTTCGCCAGTGAAAAGCAGCAAAAGACCACATGCCAGAAGAAACGCCCCCGCAAGAATGCAGTTTCTCTTTTTCCTGTTCATAAAACCTTTACTCCTGCTCATCATATAAGTCGAATGGCTCAAATGGCGTCTCATTGCTCCCCAGCATAATATCCTCACTCTCAATCATAAGAACCTTTACTTCCGGAGTCGTATATACCCTCTTTAATCTTTGTTCGTTCATCCGCTTCTCCTCCTACGGCTCAAAATACACATTTGCTTCCTGGTTATAGAGATACAGTGCGGCAATCACATCTTTTAATTCCTTTGTCCGCTGATCGGTAATCTCTCTGGTCAATACATTGTAGCAGTACGCCATAACGCTGTAAGTTACCTGGAAATCCGTTTCCCCGTCCGAGATGGTTACCGTGTATTCCTCATCCAGATCCTTCGCCGCTATGTCTGTGATTTCAACAAAGTAATACTGTCCGGACTTTGTCTTTTTCAGCTCCTGCTCTTTTCCGCCTCTGGCGCAGGTAAAGACGATCTGATCCACTTTTGTCTCATCCAGCGTAAAATACAGTTTCAGCGTAGTCTGTGAAAGCAGCACCAGATTAGAACCTTCAAATTTTACAAAGTCATTTTTCTGCTCTGCCGAATTGCGGTACGCCTCCAGCAGCTCCGCCGTCACCTCGGAAACATCCTTCTCTGCTTCTGTGATATAATCTGCTTCATTGGCAAGCGCGTCCACATTGTGGCTGAAGTACTTCTGTGCATAACTGCCGTAATTCAGCATGGATTTTATCAGCTCCGCCGCTCTTTCATACTCTTCATTCCCATCCTTATGCGCAAACAGGTAATCTGCATACTGTTTCACGCTGTAGGTATACTCTGCGCTATACCGTGTCTCATCCTCCGCATCCCCCGGTACAACGACCTGCGCCCGGATTTCGTCTGTCATTTCCTTTGCCGCCACATCGCAGGAGAATACATAATAGGTCTTTCCTCCCATCGTGGTCTTTAGCGCATCTTTTGCCGGGATTTTCTGTACGGAACCGTCCGGCAGGGTAAACTGCATATAGGCGGCGCCGCTCTCCGCCACGCTCTGATTCAGTTCCATATAGAAATTGATACCAATGTTGCCTTTCAGACTTAAGGTATAACCGCCAAGCTTTCCAACGCTCTCCTCTTTTTGGGGAACCGTCAGACGAATCTCTGCCGCACTGGAGAATTTATTGCTATTTACAGATTGTGCCGCTGTCGTCACGAACTTCACATATTTCGCCTTTTTGGTCTCTGAAAAGGCAGTAAGCTTCCAGTTTTTATCTGCGGCCCAGTTTCCCTGCGCCGCCAGCTCATACGTTTCCCCATCGCTGCTCACATAAATCTCATACCCTGTGATGATGCCATTGACTGCGCCGTCCTGTCTTGGCAGGTAACGCAGACCTGCAAGCTCTGTTTCCTCCTCCAATTCCAGAACGAGATAATGATTGTCATAGGAATTCTGGTCGTCGTTGGTCCAACTGGTATGCCAGTAAGTACGCGTATCGCCATCCAGAACAAACTTCGCCAGATTCTGGTCTTCGCCCTTCGTGCTCTCCTGGCTCCCGATTTCTTTTAAGGTCATCTTTTCCACCGGATAATCATTCGAATCATCTGCCGCCGGGGTGATCGAGCTGTAATCTTTCAGGATTTCCCGTCCAAGCGCCTGAAGGTCCGCGCCGGATGCTTTTGTGGTATATTCCGTATTAGCTCTTGCCCATGCCCATTCAAACGCAAACCAGTTGATGTTGCCCGGATTGTTTCCGGCCAGCGCTTCCTTCTGACGGGCAATCCACATGCTCCAGCGTTCCTTATAGAAATCTCTGGTCAGTCCGGCCCACTGGCGGTTCGAATAGTCTTTCAGTCCGCCGGACTCCGCCTGTGGATATGCGCCCCAGGTCGTTACCAGAGCCTTTGCGTTAAATTCATACAGATCTTTCGAGAATTCATCTGCTCCATCCGCCAGCGCTTTCGCCCGCTCCACCCAGGTTCCCAGAAGAAATTCCTCTCTTGTACCCAGTACTTCTTCTACTTTATCAATCAGCGCAAGGAATTCGTCAGAAGCTGCCGTAAATGCTTCCAGATCTCCTGCGTTCAGCGCAGCTACCATCTGGCTGTGACGGGACTGTGCGGTATTGGATAATACCTGTTTTAAAATATCAGCCAGATCATACAAATATCCATCGCTGTCTTTCAACTGCTCATAATCTTGTAAAAGAAGCTTTGCCGCCTTCTCCAGTTCCGCCATGTCATAACTAATGACCGCATTTCCCCAGGTGGACGCCGCACTAATGCTGGTATTCGGTCTTGCATTGACATAAGACTCCGGGGCTCCCTGTCCAAGATTGTTGAAAGACGCCTTATATACGGTATTTTCCAGAATCCGCATCGCCTGATATGCGTTTTCACTCTCCGCTCCATAACGGCGGGTAACATATTTCTTCAGCCATTCTTCCGTGTTAATTTCTGTTAAATCCTGACTGGCATCCTCACACCACACAGTTTCAAACAGCAGATCATAGAGCACCGGGTTATTCTGCGACCCCTCCGGCGCGATTCCGATACCGGACATGACCGGGGAAGTGTTCGCAGCCGTTACCACGCCGCTTACGATATTATCCATATGTCCGTGCAGCCCCATACGTCCGCCAAAGTTATTTAGCATACAATATACGAACGGCGTATTTGCGAAATTGCCGCCTCCATATTTATTGGCATTCGTTTCATTCCAGTGCGGAGTCTTTTCCGCATACAGATCCAGAACCAGCGCATGTTCCCGGTTCCCCTCCAGACCGCTTAAAAGCCCATTGGAAGGATTTCCCTGCCAGGACTGAATGACCCAGACGGCTTCAGGGTTATACTCCATCATCGCCGCCAGCACATTCCGGCTGACGTCCGCTGTATTCATGCCGCCTGTATTTCCTCCCTCATGGAAGGGGTCTGTCGCATAATAATCCGATACCTTTCCGTATACCTGCTCCTGGCACTGATAAAACAGCTTCGCATACTTCTGATATGCGGCGGTCGTCGTCCGAAGCATATACGGCCGCTGGAAGGAGCACCATCCTCCCTGCGCAATGACGTCGCTGCTTCCAAGCGCATAATCTCCCTTTGCTTTCTGCGCGATGTCCACAGGTACCATCCCGCTGTATCCCTGTAATACCGGCTGCATACCAAGCTTTCTCATAATCAACTGGTTTTTCCGTGCAAGCTCCGTTCTGGAAGTGAACCAGGAATCATGCACCGGACCGCCGTATCCGGACAGATTCGCCATATACGCCCACGCATAATAGGCTGGCCCTGCAATATAATCTTTAATGTCCTCATGGCTGTATCCCAGGGTATCCAAAAATTCTCTCCACACTTCTTCCTGCCCGGTAATGTCAAGAACCAGGTTCACTCCGTTTAAAGCGAGCCAGTCCAGCTCTTTGCGCCATTCACTCTCACCCCAGAACGGCATAGAGTAGGACATCGTACAATAGTTATACGCATAACGCACAGGAACCTTGCACTCTTTATGCACCTTTGCACCCACAGGCACGACTGCGGCGGGCATCTTCACCTGATTTCCCACCTGGGTGATCGATACATTGCAATAATATTTCAGATAATAGTTTAAACCGGAGGCAAGAGATACGCCGTCATTTCCGGTAATCTGGATTTTGCCGTCGGGAGCATCTTCAATCTCATAATAATCATACGTTCCTTCCTCACCCAGTACAAAGGTAAACCAGTCTGTATAGGCAGCCCCCACGTTCCGGCTGATAATCCCTTTTACTTCCTCTATCGTATCCTGCGCCGTCACATCCACATCATAGCCGGAATCTGCATAGGCAACCGGCGCCGCAAATACTGCTTTCTTTGCATCGCCAATTCGGTTTCCTTTGATACGGATTTCATTTAAAACCGCTTTTTCATTTTCCGAATGATATTCCAGCAGGATTCTCACACTGCTTGCCGTCACGCCATTCGCCGGATAAACCTCTCCCTCCGCCGGGCAGGAATCCTTACTTGTCTTTTCCGCGAGTTTCGAATAATTCTGTCCATCCTTACTATAGTACAGGGAATACTGGGAATACCCCTGAGACGGCGTATAAACTTCTATTTCTGACAGGCTGTATTCTCCATCCAGACCAATATCGACATAGGCCGGATACTGTTTCGCCGTCCAGGTATTCGTCTTGTTTCCGTCTACGATTCTCTCCACCGTATCCTGATTGTAGTTTGTGTGCAGCGCTGTAGTTTTCCACGCAATGTTTTCCAGATCCGCTTCATTCAGCGCCGCTTCGTTGGCAAGAAGCTGGAACTCCGAAAGCTGAGGAATGACTGACTTTGCCGCTTCATTCCCCGCTGCAAAAACGACCTTTAAGGTCTGGTATTCTACTTCTTTGGTATTCAGCTCCGTCAGATCACTCACGGAAATATGCGTATTGTTGTTTTCGGACGACGTACCAATACTGCCGGAGGTAATCTCCGCATATTCGGAACTTCCTCTCTTCTTTCCATAAATGGTAAAGTCATATGCAGCGCCGGACGCATCCTCTTTCATGCCAAGAACAAACTGGCGGATTTTCTGGTCTACATCCAGCCGCACCTCCACGAAAGGCAGCGTACCGTTTTCCGCCTCAATTTCTGAAAAGGTCTTTGTATGCAGCGGCGCGGATGTCGTGAAGTCTCCGTCTACCACACGGTATTTATCCGCTGATTCATTCACGCTCTCCTCCATCGTGACCTGCTGCTGCCTGGTCGCCGCAATATTTTCCAGGTTCACAACCTCTTCCACGCCATTATCCACATAAACTTCCACTTCTGCGATTGCAGGCCAGAACTGACCTGCCGCACCGCCGGTCAGCGGATTTGCCAGCGTCACATACAGATGAGACATTGCCTGGGGCGATTCAAACACATACTCATAGCCCTCGCTTAGAATCGCGGTCTTTTCCGAACCATCTACGGCAATCAGATCGCTCGTCACGCCATTGAGCGCATATTTCAGGCTGACATCCATGCTGCGGTCCGCATGGCTCTCGAATTTCAGAACTACCTTTTTTACACATTTTGTATTTGCCGCCGGAAGCTGGATCTCTACCGTGCACGGCCAGTTTGCGCCGTTGTTGATCCACAGGGTAGACGGATTTCCGTCCACCATTTTATCCGGCGTACTGGAGCCCTGTGACGACGGAACCGTAAAGGTCGCTTCTGACGCAACATTGGTCAGGTTCTCCACAGGCTCCTCTGTTTTTGTCTGCCCCTGGTAGATTTCCACCTCGTTCAAAAGCGGCCAGCCGTTTCCTGCTGCATTTCCCAGTCTTACGACCAAAGATTTCACTGTTTTCGGCGCATCTGACAAATCCAGGGTAATCATGCTGTTTTCTTCCGTATCGGAACGTTTCAGCGTCTGTTCCCCCAGCGGTTCCCAGGCCGCATCGTCACCGGATTTTGCATAAACCGTGCAGGTAAACTGATATGTATCAACCTGATTCGCATTATCCGCTTTCAGCGTGGCGACGATGATCTTTCTGATATTCTCCTTTGCCTGCGCAAAGTCCAACTGAATCCACGGAAGGTCATACGGCTCCTCCTGTCCTGCGCAGGCATTCTGATAATCTGTTATGCTTCCTCTGTACAGACCTGCAACGGATGCGCGGTTCCCGTCATTGACATTCTTCTTTGGATTCGCTGTTTCCGCACTCTGAATGGATACTGCCGCCGCTTCCGGAGCTACATTTACCAGAACTTCCTCTGTCTTTGCCTGATCCTGATAAATCTCAACCTCTGTCAGAAGCGGCCAGCCATTGCCTTTCCCATTTCCCAGCCGGACAACCAGTGATTTCACTGTGAGCGGGGTCTCCAGCTCCAGCGTCCACGCGCTGTTTTCCGCAGTATCCGAACGCTTCAGAACTGACGCTCCAATCTCGTTGTACGTCCCTTCTTCGCTGCTCTTTGCAAAAACCGTGCAGGTAAACTGATACGCATCCACCTGATTCGCATTATCTGCTTTCAGCGTACCCAGTACGATCTTTTTCACGTTGCTCTTCGCCTCCGCAAAATCCATCTGAAGCCACGGCTGATTATAGGGCGCCTCTTGCGAAGGATACTGCGCCTCATATCCCGTAATTGTCCCTTTGTATAAACCGGCTATCGTGTTCCAGTTTCCGTCTTTTACATTGTCCTTCGGGTTTGCATCCGGCGGCGTACTGCAAATAGAAACTTCTGCCTCCCCCGCAATGTTCACCAGCGTTTCTGCCTCTTTTTCCTCTGCTCCCGCAGTCACGGGCACTGCCGTAAATGTCATCAGCAATGCCAGCAGGACGCTGAGCGTCCTCTTCCAAAACTTCCCTCTCATATGTACCTCCTGACCTTTTTCTATTATTTTCAGTATAACAAACGTTTTTGGAATCTTCAACATATGTATCCGCAAAAATCCGCAAATATTTGGTAAAATTTTCTCATTCTGTTTCTCATGAAGCGCTCTCCTGTGCATGAAAAAGCTGCCGCAGAATCGCCTGATCCTGCGGCAGCTTCTTCTCCCTGTTATACCGCCTGCACCGCTTCTTTCATTTCTTTTACATATGCCGCCACATAGGGCACACAGTCCTCCCCGTATTTCTCACAGAGCCTTACGATTGCGGAGCCTACGATCACTCCATCCGACGAAGCAGCCATTTTCCTGGCCTGCTCCGGCGTGGAGATACCGAATCCCACGGCGCAGGGAATGTCCTTTGCCTGCTTCACAAGCTCTATCATAGCACCAATGTCCGTGGTGATGTCCGAACGTACCCCTGTGACTCCCAGTGAGGAAACACAGTACACAAATCCGCTGGCCTCCTTTGCAATCATCGAAATCCTCTCATGGGACGTCGGAGCAATCAAAGAGATGAAGTCCAGGCCATACTGCCTGCACAGCCCGTCAAATTCTTCCTTTTCTTCATAAGGAACGTCAGGAAGAATCAAACCGTCCATGCCAAGCCCGGACGCTGTGCTTATGAACTTTTCCGTTCCATAAGAAAAGACCACATTGGCGTAGGTCATGAACACCATAGGGATATCCGTCTTTTTTCGAATCCTTCTTACCATATCAAAAATCTTATCCGTCGTCGTCCCGCCTGCAAGAGCCCGCGCGCTGGCGGCCTGAATCACAGGCCCTTCCGCCGTCGGATCGGAAAACGGAATTCCAAGCTCGATCAGATCCGCCCCGTTTTCTTCCATTGTATAAACCAACTGCTCCGTGGTCTCCAAAGACGGGTCGCCGCAGGTAATAAAGGGTATGAAAACTTTCCCGTCCGCAAACGCTTTTTTCATCTTACTCATGAATATCCTCCCCTCTGTAACGCGCGATAGCCGCACAGTCCTTATCTCCCCGCCCGGAAATATTGATTACAATCATCTGTTCTTTCCCCATCTTCGGCGCCAGCTTTCTGGCATATGCGACTGCATGGGCGCTCTCGATCGCCGGAATGATGCCTTCCGTCCTGGACAGGTATTCAAACGCATCGACTGCCTCATCATCCGTCACTGCTACATACTGCGCGCGGCCTGTGTCATGCAGCCAGGCATGTTCCGGCCCTATGCCCGGATAGTCAAGCCCCGCCGAGATCGAATAGACCGGCGCGATCTGTCCGTATTCATCCTGGCAGAAATAAGATTTCATCCCGTGGAAAATCCCCAGCTTTCCTGTAGCGATGGTCGCCGCTGTCCGGGCAGTATCCGCACCTCTTCCCGCCGCCTCGCATCCGATGAGCCTTACCTCCGGATTCTCAATAAAATGATAAAAGGCGCCAATGGCGTTAGAACCGCCTCCCACACATGCCAGCACGGCGTCCGGAAGCCTGCCCTCCTTTTCCAGTATCTGTTCTTTGATTTCTTTTGAGATTACTGCCTGGAAGTCCCTTACAATCGTCGGGAATGGATGCGGCCCCATCACCGAGCCGAGGACATAGTGCGTATCTTCAATCCGGTTCGTCCACTCCCGCATGGTTTCTGACACAGCGTCCTTCAGCGTCGCTGTTCCCGAATCTACCGGATGTACTTTCGCACCCAGCAGACGCATCCGGTAGACATTCAGCGCCTGACGCTCCGTATCCTCCCTTCCCATGAAAATTTCACATTCCATACCCATAAGCGCCGCCGCCGTAGCCGTAGCCACTCCATGCTGTCCCGCGCCTGTTTCGGCAATGACACGCGTCTTTCCCATTTTCTTTGCCAGAAGCACCTGCCCCAGCACATTGTTGATCTTGTGCGCCCCTGTATGATTCAAATCTTCTCTCTTTAAATATATTTTAGCGCCTCCCAGATCTTCCGTCATATGCGCCGCATAATACAGGCGGGACGGCCTTCCCGCATATTCATTCAGAAGTTCCGTCAGCTCCCTGTTAAACGATTCCTCCTTTTTATAGTGATTGTACGCCTCCTCCAGCTCAATTACTGCATTCATCAAAATCTCCGGTATATACTGTCCACCGTGAATCCCAAAACGTCCTTTTGACATGACTTCCTCCTTATTGATCTCCGCGCAATTCATCCAGCATTGCCTTTTTATCCTTCGCGCGCATCAGCGTTTCCCCGATCAGCACGCCGTCTGTTCCATTTTCATAAAGTTTTGCAATATCCTGCGGGGTACGTATGCCGCTCTCGGAAACATACAGGCGCTCTTCCGGTATCTGCTTTCTCAGCCGGATACTGGTATCCACATCTACCTGAAAGGTCTTCAGATCCCGGTTATTTACGCCGATGATTCTGGCTCCCGCCGCCAGCGCACGCTCTGCTTCTTCCGCTGTATGAACTTCCACCAGCGCCGAAAGCCCCAGACGGTGCGCCAGCCTCAGATACTCCCGGAGCTGTCCGTCGCTTAAGATCGCACAGATCAGAAGCACCGCCGAAGCGCCCAGAAGTTTTGCCTCATAAATCATATAGGCGTCCACGGTAAAATCCTTGCGCAGTACCGGAATTTTCACTGTCTCTGCGATTTCTTTCAGATACTGGTCGCTCCCCTTAAAATAATAGGGTTCCGTGAGACAGGAGATCGCCCCTGCCCCCGCTTTTTCGTAATCTTTTGCAATCGCCAGATACGGAAAATCCTCTGCAATCACGCCTTTTGAGGGAGACGCCTTTTTCACTTCACAGATAAAGGTGAGCCCTTTCTTCTTTAATGCCTGTTCGAAAGGAAATTCACCGGAAACCGGAAGCGCTTCGGCCTTCTTCTTCACAGCTTCCAGAGGAACCTCCTGCTTTTTCCTCTCGATTCTCCGTATCGTCTTTGCCGCTATCTCATCTAAAATCATCTGTCACTCCTCTACTGATTGGAACACCGCACGAACTCCTCCAGCTTTGCCATCGCTTTTCCGCTGTCAATCAGCGCTTCTGCCATGCGCACGCCCTGTTCCATGCTCTCTGTCTTTCCTGCCATATACAGCGCCGCGCCGGCATTTAATGCCACGGCATTTCTCTTCGCACTCTTCTCTCCTGCCAGAACCGCTCTTGTGATGCGGGCATTTTCTTCCGGCATCCCTCCTGTCAGTTCCTCTTTCGTACAGCGTTCAAATCCAAACTGCTCCGGCGTGATAACATAAGATTCGAATGCGCCGTCTCTGATTTCACAGACCGTCGTCGGTGCGCTCATAGAAATCTCATCCAGCTTATCCTGTCCATAGACCACCAGTCCCCGTTTCACGCCCAGATTACTCATGACTTTCGCCAGAGGCTCTACCGCCGCTTCTTCATATACGCCCATCAGCTCCATGTTTGCGCCCGCCGGGTTAGAAAGAGGCCCCAGGATGTTAAACACGGTGCGGATTCCCAGTTCTTTTCGAATTGGTGCCACATATTTCATGGCGATATGGTAATTCTGCGCAAACAGAAAACAGATTCCGATTTCCTTTAACAGCTCCGCACTGCGCTCCGGGGGAATCATAATATTCACGCCCAGAGACTCCAGCACATCCGCCGCCCCGCATTTGCTGGAAGCCGCCCGGTTTCCGTGTTTTGCCACCGGAATTCCCGCCGCAGCGATGACCAGTGAAGAGGTGGTGGAAATATTAAAGGAATTCGCTCCGTCTCCTCCCGTTCCCACAATCTCCAGCACATCCATATCATGAAGAAGCTTTATGCAGTGCGCCCGCATCCCTGCCGCCGATCCCGTGATTTCCTCGATCGTCTCTCCTTTCAGGGAGAGCGCGGTCAGGTAGGCGCTCATCTGCACCTGGCTTGCCTTTCCCTCCATAATCTCATTCATGACCTCAAGTGCCGTCTCATAGCTCAGATTTTCTCTTTTTGCCAACGTGTGAATCGCTTCTTTTATCATTTCAATACCTCCAGAAAATTTTTTATCATTTCTCCCCCCTGCGGCGTCAGTACCGATTCCGGGTGAAACTGCACGCCAAAGATGGGATATTTCACATGTTCTACCGCCATGACCTCGCCGTCCTCAGACCTGGCGGTCACACGGAGCCTGGGTGGGATCGTTGACTCGTCGGCTGACAGGGAGTGGTACCTTGCCACCTGGAACGCACCCGGCATTCCCCGAAACAGCCGGTTTTCTCCGCTAACCGTACAGACAGACGCCTTTCCATGTACCATCCGTCCCGCATATCCTACCTTCGCCCCGAAAGCTTCGCAGATCGCCTGATGTCCCAGGCACACCCCCAGAATGGGGATTTTCCCGCCCAGCTTTTCGACGACCTCCTCACAGACTCCCGCATCCTTCGGCTTTCCGGGGCCGGGCGAGAGGATGATCCCGGAGCATTTGGTTTTTTCAATCTCCTCTACTGTATATTCATCATTGCGTATCACCTTTAAATCCGGCTCAAAGCTTCCAACCAGCTGATACAGGTTATAAGAAAAACTATCGTAGTTATCAATCAGTAAAATCATCCGTCAATGCCTCCCTTCGCAGCCTCCAGCGCGTTCACGACTGCCTTCGCTTTGTTGATGCACTCCTGATATTCCTTTTCCGGTACGCTGTCCGCCACGATACCGGCCCCGGAGCGGACGAATACTTTTCCGTTCTTTGCATAAGCAATACGTATGGCAATACAGGTATCCAGATTTCCCGTAAAATCCAGATATCCGATGGCTCCGCCGTAGATGCCCCGCTTATTATCCTCCAGCTCATTAATGATCTCACAGGCACGAAGCTTCGGCGCGCCCGAAAGGGTTCCTGCCGGAAGAATGGAATCTACCGCATCAATGGCGTCTTTGTCCTCACGGATTTCTCCCCTCACCACGGAACCGATGTGCATAACGTGGGAATACCGCTCGATGCACATATATTTTTCTACTTCTACGGAACCAATCTTACTGATTTTCCCCACGTCATTTCTTCCCAGATCCACCAGCATATTGTGTTCCGCCCGCTCTTTCTCGTCCGCAAGCAGCTCTTTTTCAAGGCTTTGATCCTCCTCTTCGGTCTTTCCCCTCGGCCTGGTACCCGCCAGCGGGAACGTATGCAGCACGCCATCCTCCAGCTTCACCAACGTCTCCGGCGACGCCCCGGCAATCTCCAGATCATCGCTGGAAAAATAAAACATATAAGGGGACGGGTTTTCCGTCCGAAGAATGCGGTAGGCATCCAGAAGGCTTCCCTCCATCTCCGCCTCCATGCGGTTGGACAGAACCACTTGAAAAATGTCCCCCTCATGAATATAGTGCTTTCCCCTTTCCACCATCCTGCAATATTCTTCTTTGTCAAACAATGGCTGGAACTCTGTCTTTAACCGCAATGGCCTGACGGGCGCATATTCTTTGCTTTTCAGCAGAGCCTTTAGATTCCGCAGCTCCAGATCCGCTTTCCGGTATGCCGTTTCTACTTCGTCTGCCGGAAGATTTTCAATCAGGAAAATTTTCTGCCGGTAATTGTCAAAAGCGATCACCCGGTTAAACAGCATCAAATCCATATCTTGAAAGGACTCTTCATCTCTCGCATCCAGCTTTAAAGACGGCTCGCTGTATTTGATATAATCATAGGAGAAGTACCCGACCAGCCCCCCGGTAAAGGGCGGCATCCCCGCAAGTTTGGGCGCTCGGTTTTCTTCCAGAATATGGCGAAGCACTTTCTGCGGTTCCCGTGTCTCCTCTGTATATTCCGTGCTGCTTTTCAGGCGAAGCTTCCCATTCTGACAGCTTACTTCCAGCGCCGGATCATAGCCGATAAAGGTGTAACGTCCCCACCGCTTGTTTTCCTCCGCGCTTTCCAGCATAAACACGTTTTTTGCAATGTTTTTCAAAATACGGATCACCTGCATCGGTGTGACCATATCCGCATACATTTCTGCCCGCACCGGTATCTTCCGATAAATCCCCTTTCCCGCAATCGCTTTTACTTCTTCCAGTGATGGATATAACATGTAATTCCTCCTTTTCCCCGGTGAGCCTGACAGGCAGCCCTGTTTCACTCTGCCCCATTCTGCCTGAATCAGACAACAAAAAGACCCATCCCGGACAAATATTTCTGTCAAGGACGGGTCATCATTTCCCGCGGTGCCACCTTGCTTCACAGTAAAAACTGTGCTCTTGCGAAATGCCTTCACATTTCCGGCAACTAACGTATGCCTTCACGTCGCAGAATACTCGGTCTTCCCCTTTGACTGCGCCCTCCGTGGTCCATTTGGCAAACTGCGTTCAATCCGGCTCCCACCTGCCCGGACTCTCTGGGTGTGCACATCTGCTTTGATCTCCACTTCATCGGTTTCAAGCTTTAACTTCTTACAGTATAGTTTTCTTTTCTGAAAATGTCAAGACTTTTTTCCGGCATAACCGAAAAACCGCAGGTATTGTTTCCAATACCTGCGGGATGCCTTACGGAAATTATTTGAGAGTAACTTTTGCTCCCTCAGCTTCCAGTTTTGTCTTGATCTCCTCAGCCTCTGCCTTAGAAGCAGCCTCTTTGAGTACCTTCGGAGCGCCGTCAACAACTGCTTTTGCTTCCTTCAGTCCAAGTCCGGTTACTTCACGAACAACTTTGATAACTTTAACCTTGTTCGGGCCAACCTCTGTCAGCTCTACGTCAAACTCATCCTTCTCTTCTGCTGCTTCTGCCGGGCCTGCTGCTGCTACAACTACGCCTGCTGCCGCAGATACACCAAATTCTTCCTCACATGCTTTTACTAATTCGTTCAGCTCTAATACAGATAACTCTTTGATCGCTTCGATAAATTCAGCGGTTGTTAATTTTGCCATTTTATTTTCCTCCATTTTTCATATTTTTTGATTTGGTCTGCCGGATTACGCCTCTTTTGATTCAGCGATCTGGCTAATAACACGAGCAAAGTTTGCAATCGGTGACTGGATACTTCCAAGCAGTTTTCCAAGAAGTTCTTCTCTTGAAGGAATGCTTGCCAGCGCCTGAATGCCTGTCTCATCATAGTAAGCGTCCTCTACGATACCTGCGACTAATTTCAGTGCAGGAACTGTCTTGGCATGTTTTGCCAGGATTCTTGCCGGGGCTGTAGCATCTGTCTTGGAAATTGCAATCGCATTCGGACCTTCCAGATGCTTGCTGAGTTCTTCACATGGAGTATCTTTGAATGCAAAGTTCATCATTGTATTCTTATATACTTTGTAAACAACTCCGGCTTCTCTCATCTCTTTACGAAGAGCAGTATCCTGTTCTACCGTAATTCCACTGTAAGTAGCCAGTACAACGGCCTGTGCGTCCTTGATGTGCTCACTGATCTCTGCTACGATCGGCTGTTTCAGTTCTACTTTTGCCATGAATGGTGCACCTCCTTTATAGTATGTGTACCGCCAAAAAACCTCTCTGCAAGACACAGAGAGGTTTCATAAATCATTCTTTCGAATTCATTACTCCTCGGTAGGCGTTTTTACCTTATGCCTTACGGCACCTACTGTCTTCGGCAGTTCTTTGAGAAGAATAGCATAAGAGGCAGAAAAAGTCAAGTGAAATATTTATTGAATGCTTGCGTGATATTCCTGAAGGGATTTCACAGGCGCCCCCTCGCCATTTTTCATCGCACGGATACCTGCCGCAGTCGCTTTCGCTGCTGCCATCGTCGTCATATAGGAAACCCGGTTCTTAATGGCCGCCTTACGGATATAGCTGTCATCCACAGCGCCCTTCTTATCGTTCGGCGTATTGACAATCAGGTCGATCTGCCCGTTTGTAATGGCATCCAGAATATTCGGACGTCCCTCGTTCAGTTTGGCAATCTTTTCTGCTTCCATGCCTGCTTCGCGAATCATGTCGCAGGTTCTTCCCGTCGCCATGATCTTAAATCCATCCTCATACAGCGCTCTGGCTACTTCAATCAGTTCTGCCTTGTCCCTGTCATTGACGCTGATCAGAACGGTTCCTTCCATCGGAAGCTTCGTCTGGGTGGCCTCCTGCGCTTTATAGAACGCTTTTCCGTAGCTGCTGGAAAGTCCGAGTACCTCGCCCGTAGAACGCATTTCCGGCCCAAGCAGGGGGTCTACTTCCTGGAACATATTGAACGGGAATACCGCTTCTTTCACGCCATAGTATGGAATCTCCCTGTCATGAAGCTCCGGCACAGGAGATTTCCTGCCCGTAAGCGGGGCGGTCATAATCTCTGTCGCAAGCTTTACCATATTGATGCTGCATACCTTCGATACCAGCGGCACGGTACGGGAAGCTCTCGGATTCGCCTCCAGCACATAGACGGTGCCGTCCTCAATGGCATACTGCATATTCATAAGCCCCACAACGTGCATTTCTTTCGCAATCTTTCTGGTATAATCCTTAATCGTCTCAATCTGCCCTTCCGTCAGATGTTTGGACGGAAGGATACATGCAGAGTCGCCGGAGTGAACGCCAGCCAGTTCGATATGCTCCATCACTGCCGGAACGAATACATGCTCGCCGTCGCTGATGGCGTCCGCCTCGCACTCGGTCGCATGATTCAGGAAACGGTCAATCAGGATCGGACGATCCGGCGTCACGCCGACTGCCGCTTTCATATAAAAGGTCATCGCCTCATCGTCGTGTACAACCTCCATACCGCGCCCGCCCAGCACATAGGAAGGACGAACCATAACCGGGTATCCGATCTTATTGGCGATTTCCAATGCTTCCTCGACATTGACCGCCATCCCTGCCTCCGGCATCGGAATGTTCAGCTTGTCCATCATCGCGCGGAACAAATCACGATCCTCTGCCATGTCAATGGTTTCCGGTGTGGTTCCCAGAATATTCACACCGTTTTTCTTTAAATCAGCCGCCAGATTCAGCGGCGTCTGTCCTCCAAACTGGGCGATGACGCCCACCGGCTTCTCTTTTTCATGGATGCTGAGCACATCCTCCAGCGTCAGCGGCTCAAAGTACAGTTTATCCGAAGTATCGTAGTCCGTGGAAACCGTCTCCGGATTGCAGTTTACGATAATCGTCTCAAATCCCAGCTTTTTCAGGGCGAGCGCCGCATGTACGCAGCAGTAGTCAAACTCGATGCCCTGCCCGATTCGGTTCGGGCCGCCGCCCAAAATCATGATTTTCGGCTTCTCCGTATTGACCGGGCTTTCGTCCTTCACATGATAACTTGAGTAATAGTAAGCAGAATCCTGCGTACCGCTTACATGCACGCCCTCCCATGCCTCGGTAATGCCCGCGGCAGTTCTGGCCAGACGTATCTCCGTTTCCGGTACTTCCAGAATCTGGCTTAAGTATTTATCAGAAAATCCGTCCAGCTTTGCCTGCCTGAGCACGTCTGCCGCCGGAACGCTGCCCTTATGCGCCAGAAGCGCTTCCTCTTCTTCCACCAGTTCTTTCATCTGTCCAATAAAGTAATGTTTAATCTTCGTCAATTCATACAGCTCATCCACCGTAGCGCCCTTTCGCAGAGCCTCATACATGATGAACTGTCTTTCGCTTGTCGGAACCGCAAGCATTTTCAAAAGTTCCTGTTTGCTCTTGGAAGAGAAATTCTTTGCCCATCCCAGGCCGTATCTTCCGTTTTCCAGGCTTCGGATTGCTTTCTGGAATGCCTCTTTGTAGGTTTTTCCGATGCTCATGACCTCGCCGACCGCGCGCATCTGCGTCCCCAGCTTATCCTCAGCGCCTTTAAATTTCTCAAATGCCCAGCGTGCAAATTTAATTACGATATAATCCCCGCCCGGCACGTATTGATCCAGTGTCCCATACTTTCCGCATGGAATCTCATCCAGTGTCAGACCGCAGGCCAGCATTGCCGATACCAGAGCGATCGGGAACCCGGTCGCTTTGGAAGCCAGTGCGGAGGAACGGGAAGTTCTCGGATTAATCTCGATTACGATGATTCTTCCGCTGACTGGATCATGAGCGAACTGTACATTCGTACCGCCGATGACCTCGATTGCCTCCACGATCTTATACGCCTGCCTCTGAAGCTCGTCCTGAACCTCCTGTGAAATAGTCAGCATCGGTGCAGAACAGAAGGAATCTCCCGTGTGCACGCCAAGCGGGTCGATATTTTCAATGAAGCATACGGTAATCATGTTATTCTTTGCGTCACGTACGACCTCAAGCTCCAGCTCCTCCCAGCCGAGGATGGACTCTTCCACCAGAACCTGTCCTACCAGACTGGCCTGAAGTCCTCTAGCACATACCGTTTTTAATTCTTCTACATTATAGACCAGACCGCCGCCTGCGCCGCCCATCGTATATGCCGGACGCAGAACGACCGGATACCCCAGCCGGTCTGCAATCTCCAGCGCTTCTTCTACCGAATAAGCCACTTCGCTTCTCGCCATCTCGATTCCAAGACTGTTCATGGTCTTTTTAAACTCGATGCGGTCCTCTCCACGCTCAATCGCGTCTACCTGAACGCCGATGACCTTTACGTTATATTTGTCCAGTACGCCTGCTTTTGACAGCTCAGAGCAGAGGTTCAGTCCCGACTGTCCGCCTAAGTTTGGCAAAAGCGCATCCGGACGTTCTTTTTCAATAATCTGTGTCAGACGCTGCACATTCAAAGGCTCGATGTATGTCACATCCGCCGTTTCGGGGTCTGTCATAATCGTAGCCGGATTGGAATTTACCAGAACGATCTCATAGCCCAGACTTCTCAGTGCCTTACATGCCTGCGTTCCCGAATAGTCAAACTCGCATGCCTGTCCGATGATGATCGGGCCGGAGCCGATAATCAGTATTTTGTGAATGTCATTTCTCTTCATTAATTTGTCCTCACATTCCTCACAATAGGTTAAATTTCGATAAACTGATACTATTATAATCAAAATACCCCCGGCTGTAAAGGCAAACTGTAATCTTCTTCCTCATCTATTCATATTTCCACCAGATCGTAATCTTGTTTAATGTATCGTCATACTGATACCGGTATTCTGACCGTTCCAAATGATACTGCTCTCTTAAATTCTCTGAAGCGCGCTCGATCAGATCGTCAAAAATATCCGCATATGCCTGCTGGTACAGTTCATGGTTCGCAAATTTGAATACGGACTGGCTTCCGCCTGCGGCAATCACGGCATTCATTTCCGCAAGGATTGTTTCTCTGTCATACGTATCATAGTACATGCCGTTTACCACATAATAATTCGCATCCATCTTTGTACACGGCGGAAGCTCCACATAGCCTTTCAGGGTGTGCGTCTGAAAAAGCTGTTCTTCATTGCAGCACAGATAGTCATAACAGATATTGTCAACCGGGGCTTCTCCCTCGCTTTCCTGAAAAATCGGATCGCCCCAGGTCGTATCGACATAATAGTAATCCCCGTCACATAAGACCAGATTCCAGGCATGGGCTTCCTGCTCTTCCCCGGTCGTTCCCTCCACATAAGTACAAAATACGCCAAGCTGCTCCAGAAGATACTGCGTGGCTCTCGCATACCCGGCGCAGACCGAACGCCGTCCTACCAGGGAACTGTAAATGTTCTGGCTATTCTCCGCCGCCCCGTCATAATCGACCGTATTCACAAGATACTCATAAACAAAAAGAATCTTTTCGTAATCGCTGGCATAAGCATCAATTCCCCAAAGGCATTCCTGCGCCGCCGACTCGATCTCCGCCTGCATCTGTTCCCGTTCCTCTCCTGTACAGGAATACTGCGGGGTTACTTCCGCATATGCCTCCCCACCGGAATAAGTCGTCCATTCCCCTGCGCCGTTAAACCAGAAGAATTCCGGGAAATCATTGCAGATGTACATCAGCACTCTTTCGATCTGCTCATTTTCCGCCAGTTCTATCCGAATCTGCTCTTCGCCTTCCCGGATGCCTTCTGCAACCTTCCGGTATGCTGCCTGCTCTTCTCTGGAAAGCTTTTCATAATAAAACTTTCCGTCCAATTCTGCTTCGGCAATCCCGTCATCCTCTGTCTGCTCCTCTTCCCACCAGTTTTCCGTTTCCTCTCCGGACTCCTGCCACGTCTCCCAGACTGTGGTTTCCGTCTGTTCTTCCGTGCTTTCTGCCTGTGTCGGCGTCTGTCTTTCTTCTTTCTTAAGGAGTTTCTCTGAAATGAAATACCACGCCGCCATCAGCACAAAAACAAAAATAATGATTTTGATCAGGGTCATCAGACAGCCGGATTCTTTCTTTTTGCGCATGATACCTTTCCTTTCTGTTGTGTCTCTTTTTCCCTTAATATAATCCTTTTTCTCTCCAGATACAACTGCAATATCATTTTCTATACGGACAGATTTCTAACTCTGCTTCTGCTCCTGTCCTAACCTTCTTCCACATGACGGGCAAAAATTCTCTGTTCCTTTTGGTAAGGCTTTTCCACAATAGATGCAGAATTTCATCTTTTTTTCCGGCTCCATTTTCAATGCGTCAATATCGCGCTGTATCATCTGGTATTTTTTTACGGTTCTGCGAAGCTTTACAAACAACGGCAGATTTTTCTGAAGAATCCGTTTCATATAGCTAAGACTGATGCCCTCCACATCCAGCCCATCCATTGCCTCTGAAAAATCATAAGGCTTTGAGAATACTCCCGCCCCCGGAAGCAGAATTTCCCTCTGCCAGATTTCCTTTGAGAAAGAATTAAGCTCATAGAGATACCCAAAGAGCGGCTCCCCTTTTTGCGCTTTTCCTTCGCCGTCCCACACCCGATACCCGGACACGTCGAAGTTCGTCCAGCTATCCGGCAGCAGATTCATTACATAAAGATATTTCTTATCTTCTCCCGGAAACAGTTTCCGCTCAATCAGCTTTTCTCTCAGCGCATATTCCACGCAGGGATTAAAAAATCCTTCCTGCAATTTTTTCTGAATCTCATTTTTATTCAGATGCCGGAGCGCCAGTGGGAAATAATGCTTCCAGTCCAATGTCTCCCCCGCAATCCGGCGGTTATATGCCTGTTCCCACTTTGAGATGCCGCTCAGCTCATAAAGGGGATTGCCTACCGTAGACTGATAACACAGAATCCCTTCCGCACAGGAGGAAAAAATTATCTCATACCTGCCCCCGGCGTAGGCATCCAGATATTTTTCAAATTCCTCCCGGATAAAGCCGCCGCATTTCCCGTCTAAAATCTTCTGTGGAAGAATCAGCCAGAGGCTTCGGCGTACACTTTCAAAATCCATTGCAAGTACAGGTGCGCTTTTCCCCAGCAGGTAATCACAGCATTCCCTTGCAAAACGCCGGCATTTCTCCTGTATCTCAGCTTCCGTATGGTTCCCGGCAAAGTTCTCCATACAGTCCGCCAGTGTGATGCTCTTATGTTCCACTGCTTCCAGAACAATATCCGATGCTTTGCGATTTGGCTCCGCCTGATTCACCAGATGGCAGACCAATGCTTTTTTCAAACCTCTCACCTGCATAGCGTCAAGCGTATCCTGGGTATACTCCGGCAGCCATTCCGAAAGAAATTCCGGTATTTCTCCTTCCGGCGCATAAGTTTCCTCCGAAACCTCCTTCGCTTCCTCTGCGGTCATTTCCTGTTCCAGCTCCTTTGCCATTCTGCCGCACCGGTTGGCAAACTCTTTTAACGGATTTACCAGAAGCCTGTCCCATTCCCCTTCGTCCGCCAGGAAGGGGCGCGCTGCCTGCGCGCGTATTTCTGTCTCGGCTGCAAGTCTGAAATAGTGTTTCCATTCTGTGATGCGCTCCTGCGTCTGCTGTTCTGAAAAGGCTCCTGTGATATGCTGGCTCGGGCGTTTCTTTTTCCTGAGTGGAATCTTTTCCAGATGTTCCATCCCCTGTCTGCATAGATTGCTGATGGATAGTTCTTTTTCATTTCCCTTTCCATAGAACAGAAGCTCCAGAGCCGCAGGACCATACGCATCCAGAACCTGCTTTGCATTTTTCAAAAAATTTTCTGAAATACTCTGAAGATTTTCCGTAATTTCCTGTACGCCCTGCTTTGCTTTCTCTTCCATCCGAAATCCTTCTGCATATGCGCCCGTATCTTCGAAATTGATCTGCTCCCGTGTAAGTTCCACCGGGTTATCTTCCAATACAGAGCAGGTTTTCAGCGGCTGCACCAGATATTTCTCCCAAAAACTTTCAAGCTCCTCATCCGGTCCCAGCCCCATAAGCTGATGCAGTACCTGTTCCGCCCACGAAGCGTCCGACAGTTCCTCTCCGAACCTCAGCCAGCCTTGTCCATTTACTTTTGAAAACAACTGGCTTTCCAGATTTCCGAGACCTTTTCTCTTTGTGCCCTTAAGCTCCACACAGGCATACCCCATGCCGGAATAACTGTGAGAATCCTCCGGCAGCACCGTGCTTTTTAAAAGACCTCCTGATAAAACCTGATCGCCGCCTAAAAATTCCTCCTTTTTCTGACGCCACCCCTTGTAAAGCGTGGAATGTTCAAAACTTTCGTTTCCGTTTACCGCCAGACGGATGAGCGCTTCCGCAAACCACCCACGCTTTTTCCGGCCATCCTCCGAAAGCAGGATGACGTCGTCATATGCAGGAGTCTCCAGCATCATGTTATATTCGATTCTTTGCAGGGCCGCATATGCGTTTGCGCTCCTCGCCTCATCCTCCTCCCTGTAATCCGGCAAAAAGAAATACCCATATATCAGAAATTCCCTGCCTGCGTCCCCCTCACATGCTTTCCGGCAAATCCGCCTTGTCTCCATTGCTTTTGCAATCAAGCTCTCTTTCTCTGAAACATCCCCCAGCTTTTCTACAAAAAGTATATCCGCGCTCCATTGCCCTTCAGCTTCTAACGCACCTTCTGTCAGTTTTCTCTGAAAATCCCCGGTATCCAGAAGCACTTGAAAACTGTCTGTGCCATCCGAAGCAAGCCGGGTGTTTACCGCTTCCATAAACATTTCAAAAATTTCCAGGCTGGCGGTTATTACAATGGTCTTATTTTTCCCTTCCAATGCTTTCCCTCCGCTTTGCTAAAACTATTTTTCTTTTTCTTCCAAAAAATGCCCTGCATTTTAAAAAATAAAATGAAGGCATTTTCTGTGTCAGCACTGTGCTCTAATTTAAAATTTTATTCATTCTGCGCTCCGTCAGAGCCAACTCCCGGAACGCTTTCCCCCGAACCAGCGCCCCAGCCCGTCGCTTGCATCTCTGTTCCCGCCTCACTGCTTACAGGTTCTGTCTCCTGCTCCGCCATTTCACTCTCCAGCGCGTTTTTTTCACTTTCCAGCCGGTTCTTTTCACTTTCCATGAAACCTTTCTCGCTTTCCAGCGCCGCTTTTTCACTTTCCAGACCGGAAACCTTTCCCTCCAGCTCTTCTTTGGCCGACTGCAATTCTCCTCTTTCACTCTCAAGAGCCGACATTTCTGTCTGCATCTGATTGTTTTCCTGCTCCGTCTTACTGCCTTCGATACTCTTTAACAGAAATACTACTGCAAAAATCAGGAAAATTACCGCAAGCGCTCCGGCAGCGACCGTCGTAATCAGGAAGGTTTTCTTTCCCCTGGCTGTACGCTCCACATCCTCCAGAAGCTCTTTCTGCCGCTTCTGCTCTTTATCCAGGTCTGCCTGAAGAGAGCTTATCATTCTTCTGGTATCTGTATGATTCAGCTCCTCAATCTTGTCCTGTAATCTTTGAAGCTTCTGGTTACTCTGCGCCCTTTCTGATTCAAGCTGTGTCTGATAGGATACTCTTGCCCCCTCCAGCTCTTTTTGCCCGGAAGCCCGCGCCTCTTCCAGCTCTTTCTGATGCTTTCTGGCTTCTTTCTCCAGCTCAGCTCTGGCTTCCTTTTCCAGTGTTTTGATTTCTTTTTCAAAAGAAGCTTTCTGACTGGACAGCTTCTCTTCATACTGGCCTGTCTTTCGGATGCTCTCTTCTTTTAGAGCCGCATACTCCGCCGCCTTTCCTTCCAGTTCTTCCCTGTGCTTCTTCTCTTTCTGCTCCGCATCCTTTTTCCAGGCAGCCTCCACCGCTGCCACAGCGGCCGTCTGTTCGGCTGCTGCTTTTTGCTCCACGTTTCCCTTTAATTCCTCCATCGCCTCGATGACTTTGGCAAACTGAAGTTCCGTCTTAAAGAAGTCCAGAAGTTCCTGATTCCCGCCATCATATACCAGGCGCGCGATCTGCTTCGCATAATCCTTCCACGGAAGGAGTCTGATATAGAAAGCCGTCAATGCCTCCTGCCGCAGAATGTCCACTTCCATCATTTCTTTCTGATCCGCATAGAGGCGGCAGACATCTTCGATCTTATCCAGATCGTTCCTTTCCCACCAGCCGAACGCCCCGCCGCTTACTTTTCCCAGGGTTTTTTCCATATTTTTAAAGGAAACCAGACCTTTCTTTTCCTTCAAAACTGTCTTTTCCGCATAAGCAGTTTTCGCATCTGTAATCTGGGAAACTCTGCGGCTCAAATTTCTTAAAATCTCCAGCTTCTCCGTGTCACAGGTCTCTTCCTCCGGTTTCTCCGTATCAAACAGCACAACCGGATACTTGAAATCCATTCCCGCCAGCTCTTTTCTGGCTTCCTGCACGTCATCCACTGCCATCGTGAATACATGAACCGGGAGATCGCAGTCCTCCGTCAATGTCTTGATATCTTCAAACGTACTGCTGGTCGCAAAACCCATATTCAGGCGCAGCTTCTGCGGAAGAAGCATATAAACCTGCCGGAGCAGCAAGACGGAGCGCTCCTGAATGGCGTCCCCCCGCATACACAGCACCAGCCTGGCGGCGCTGTCCTGTAACTGTACCGACCAGAGACGCTCCACGATCCGGCATACCAGTTCACGGTCTCTTTCCAGAATCTGAAAATTGACCGCATCCTCCCCGCACGCCGCCGCTTTCTTTTCCAAAACTGCTTTTACAGAATCCGTTCTCGCCTCTCTCTCTGTTAAATACGCACTTCCAAATACATATTGAAAGAAATTCGTTCCCAGAAGATCAGCCTCGTCACTGAAATAGAAATTTGTATAACTGGTTCTCCGGCTGAGATCATGAACGCCTTTCATCCCGTAGATGGCAAAACGGTAATCCGTTTTATTTGAGAGATTTGTAAATTTATTGTACCTGAAATCGCAGAACAGAAGCGCCCGTTCCGCCTGATGCGCCAGAAAGCCTCTCGACGCCTGTGAGACAATTCCCTGGCTGCCTGTGATTTTGCTGACCTGATGTTGATTCAGAAAATCCCGCAGACGGCTGTCTTCCTCCGCAATCTGTGTCTGGTCTTCGTTTGCATGTATGCAGCACCAATACTGTTTCTCCATAATTCACCTCTCTTTTCTTTCGCGAAGGAAACCATTCAGATAAACTTTGATGATCTCCTGCCGCTTTCCTTCTATATTTAAAAACTTCTTTTTTAATGGGCTCATGTCATCGTATTCCAGATGAAATCTGTGCAGCTCCTGGTCATGGACGGAAGGATTCAGGAACATCTGATAAATTCCTTTTGTCCGTTTCGCTTCCTCCTCTGCCGTGTAATCGTTTCTGATTTCATAATCTGCAAAATCTCCCTCCAGATAATAGCTCTCCCCATAAGATGGAATATGAGAAAAGCAATATCCGTCAACCACCGGAAGAAGCCCAAGATTCCTTAAAATCCAGTCCCATACCGCCTCCAGGCGAATCGGGGTAAACCTATCCCCATCCGTATCATAATCATATTTCTCCGGGTCATACTTTCTTCCCGGCTTTCCAAGCGCCGAGCAGGAAAGCATGGAAAGATACGTCATCTCACTGTTATTTTTGTAAGTATAACAGCACCATCCCAGTGATTCGAGAACATCTTGATTATCCGTCTTGTTATACAAGGTCTTTAACGTATCAATTTCATCCTTTAAATGGAACGCATGGCCTTTTTCCCATTGGTTTTTCGACCGTTTTACGCCGATTCCTTCAAAAGGATTTTCCGTATGCTGTACACCGCCCTGCGCCTTTGCCATATCCACTTTCGTGACGACCAGGCACATCGGCGGTATACTGAGACGGTTCTTCCGGTGTCTGTATATCTCTTCCGCAATCTTCAAAAGCGCCGTATTGTCAATCGCCGCACTCTCCTCGTCAGCTTCCCCGTATCCTCTCTGGGAAACGCAGGTACACAACATATACATATGGCAGGCAGTAATCAGCGGAAATCTCTGCAAAGCTTCCAGATTCACGCCCTTCTTCTGTGCGTCATAACAAAGCTCCCCTGCGATATCCACAAACGTCAGAATCACCTTCCGTTCCCCTTTTGTAATCATCAGGGAAGCATTGAAGGATTCCGCACTGGCATACGCATCGGTCTTGCCCACTGCCCAGCCCTTCCGGTTATCGTCAATGGCTTTTCGAACTTTCACATATCTCCCATCACACAGCAGGGTCGGAAACTTAATCCCCATCTCTTCCATTTTCCACGGGGACTGGTACAGATGGTTAATCATAGAAACAAACAATGTCGTCTTTCCGGCGCTCTGCGCGCCTAAAAATCCAATCAGAAACTGTTCATACCGGCCGGAACCTGCCAGAATCGGCTGCCCGCACTCCGGACAGTACCCGCGAATCTCCTGTTGTTCAAAAGTAAACGGCAGCAGGTTATTCGGATTCTCTTCCGTTGAATAGTGAAGGGTATCAAGGCTGTCCGTTCCCGTAAAGAAAACTGGTTCCATCCAGAAACAGACGACATAATTGTGAATGTCCTGCACCCACGCATCCTCATCTTCCCCGTCACGGTTTTCTTTCAGCGTCAGTTTCGAAGTAATTTCATCGATCAGCTTCTGCACACTTTCCGCATTTACCTCATTTGTCTGACCTGCATCCTCGTTGGAAAGCAGGTTGGACACCGCCTGCACATTCGTGGTAAACTCGTCATACGTCATACTCACCAGGTCTTCTCTGTCCTGAAACCTTTTGATATCCTGCCCGACATAGTTCAATAGTTCAAACAGAGTCAGCTCGATTTTCACCTTTCTTCCGGAAGCCAGTTGGATGCCGTTTCTCTTTGCAAGCTCATACACATCATCCGGCGCAAGCCGGATGATGGCATCCGCCCCAAACACACTTTTTACGGAGGGCAGATCCAGAATCTGCGCCAGATCAAAGACTACCTTTTTCCCTGCCACCTTATGCCCGCAGTTGGTACAATAATAATCATATATTTTCATGTTCTCTTCTCTCCTGCTAGTTTTTCACGAAAAGATATTTTTGCCTGAGAAGCTCATCCCCCTCGATTGCCAGATCATTCACGCTTACCCCTTCCGGAAGAAGAATGATATACTGGTCTTTTAAAACGCTGCCATTCGGCTCCAGAGGGCCTATCGTTTCTTTTAGGAATGCGAATTTTTGGCCTGTTTTTTTATTTTTCAGCCAGATATGACTTTTATGGATGGAATCATAGGTATGGCTCAGCCATTCCAGGGTAATCATCCAGGCATTCTCTCCATAAGGTTTTGCCCTGTCGATTCTCCATCCAAGCTGCGGCTTCACATTCCCATTCGTAAAATAAAAGGAATACTCCTCCACTTCTTCGCCGTCCCGGATTTCCCATATGCAGACAAAGGTTCGATTTGGAATCTCCACTACCACAGAATTTAACGGCGTCCAGTATCCAATTTTCTTCGTCTGCGCTTTTTCTATCCGTGCGTCCTTTAAGGCAAACGTCGTATACCAGGCGGTTCTCCCCGTATCATTTTCATCCGCATACAACTGAACCCCCTTTTCCTGATATGTAATTCGCTGCTGAAGCATAAAACCTCTCCTCTCTAACGCAAAATCTGGCGCAGTCTCTGCTTTGTGTTCTCTCCATCATCCAGTTCTATGTATTTGCCGAATTTCAGATACTGAATCTCGCTGGGCGCAATCGCCGGCAGAATGGCAGCCTTTTCATCTTCGATTCCTTCGATGTGATAATTCTGCTCCATCCAGTTACTTCCCACCTCACTGTTTACCAGTGCGATCTCTGCCACCGTTACCGGAACGATCTGTGCCGGCGCCTGATAGGAAAGCTCCTTCCGGATCGTCTCAAAACACAAAGCGAGCGTATCAAAATGGTTCGCCTGCAATGACTCAAATTCCTTCTGCGTCCGGATGTTTTCCCTCCGCCTTTTCTCCGTTTCCAGTTCTTTCCCCTTTTCGTTCAGAAACTCTTCCATCCAGCGGTTTAAAAGCTGCTCAAACATCTCTTTTTCTTCCCTATCCGCTTTCTCAAAGCCGCTTTCGAGGACTCTTCGTATTCTGGATTGCAGCCCTCCGCTCTCCATTTCCGAGATATACGCCCGAAAATCCGGATAATTCATATTCTCCTGCAATTTCCCAAGAAACTGCTCTTTTTCATCCGAACTTTCCAGTCCATCCAGAAAGCTCTTCTGATACCTTACCTTTTCCTTCTCCAGCTCCGGATGCTTCCCTGTGTTCCTGGTAAATGTCTTAAACGGGCCAAATCCATGCGCCGTATACTCCTGAATGCTCACCGGATACAGACCTCTGTGCTGTCTGAACCTCCGCATCTCCTCCTCATAGCGGTACAGGCCGGATGTCAGCACGTTTTTTGCCTCCAGTTCAAAGTTTACCAGCTCCGGGTCTTTCGACGTTTCCATCCACTTTGTAATCGCCTCAATTTCGTTTTTGCAAATCTGAGCCCGTGCCGCATAATAATCCTCATAGGCCAGAAGATACAGCGCTTTTCCAAATCCGTTACGATCATACACACGCCAATAGTCCTTCATACTCAGAAGCTGAAGCAGACGCACCGCCCCTTTCTCATGAGAATCCAGATTGTCAAGTCCTCCCTCGTAGAAAAGAAACTCTGTATGTTCCATTGGAAGCCGTTCCTCGGTATCCCACAGCTTTTGGAGTACCGCAGAAACCTCCTCCTGTTTTTCTCCAATTTTATGAAATGCCTGATAGCGGATAAACGTGACGTGATACTGCTGAAATCCATCCTTGACGGGGGCCATCGTCATAAAAGTCTCCATTCTCTCCCGATAGCGCCGCAGCCATTCTTCGGAAAGCTGGCTGGCATCCACATAATTGCAGAGAACCATTCTCTTAGAAGCCGGCAGCATCGCTTCATGGCTTCTCGTCCTTTTCACGATGTCCATAAAAAGTTCTTCTGCATTCATCGGGTTATTCTTATAATAAATGAACTTTTTCGCTTCAAGTACCGTACTTAATTCCCGTCTGAAAAATGAATCCTCTTCGGAAGATAGTTCCTCACGCTCATCTAATACGATAATCAGCGCATCATACGCAGTATCTAAATTAATTGGCGGCATATTTTTCTCCTTTCAAAATCTGGCGTTCCTTTCTGGAACGCCAGACGCTAACCTGATGATACCTTCGTGCTTTTCCAGCTCTGCCTTACGGCCGCGGCGTCATGTCAAGCGGACAAAACTGAAATTCCCAGGGATGCTCTTTCCCACACTTGGGACATTTCCAAGAAACGGGCTTCGTTTCCTGCGGCTGTGGCTTTGGCTGCATATCTACCGGACAGAACAGAAACTCATCCGGATTCTCTCTGCCGCATTTCGGGCAAACCCACATACCCGGCGTTTCCTTTTTCGGCTTCGGCTCCATATCCACCGGGCAGAACAGAAATTCATCCGGATTTTCCCTGCCGCATTTCGGACAGATCCACATACCCGGCGCTTCCTTTTTCGGCTTTGGTTCCATATCAATTGGACAGAATAGAAATTCATCCGGATTCTCTCTGCCGCATTTCGGGCAAATCCACGTTTCTGCCGCTGTCTTGTTTCCTGTATCTGTTTCTTTCTTTGGCGCTGGCGGGATTGGCTGGTCTGTCACAAATTCTTCCCACTGTTCCAACATAGATTCCATAATCTTAAGATAGAAATCACCCTCTCCAGTTCCGATATCAAAAACTTTCCGAATCGCGTCATCCGTTTCCCTGTTCGGATATTTATTCAAAATCTCTTTCTGAATCCTGCCGCGCATAGCGCCCATCTTCGCACGGTTGACAGTTTGCAGCTTCTCCAAATCCTCCTGCGCCATGTCGTTCAGCTTATCATCCAGGATTGCCTGTAACTTTTTCTGGTCTAATTCCGTAAACTTCCGAAAAGCCAGCAAAAACTTCCAGTTGGCATCCGCCCGGTACAGCTTCTTTTCCATCTCGTTATAGGCATTGGTTTCTTTAAACGTAAAGCTGCAAAATGCCTGGCGGTTCCCGGAATCATCCGTTAAGGCGTACCACTTTCCGCCCTCTTCCAGAATGATTCCAAATCCATAATATTTCTCAAACTGCCCGACCTGATACGCATACCAGTAATCCTGTTCCCGGAGCTCCAGTTTCCGGACAATCTCATAATATCTGCAAAGCGTCTCCCGAAGCTCTAAAAACAGCTTCGTATTTTTGCGCAGCATACGCCGCATATACTGCTTACTGATATCCTCGATCACTGCTCTCGTCTTTCCGTCCCCGGAAGTCCTTGCCGAACTAAAGTCATAAGGTTCTCCGAACCGTCCGCTGCCTGCCAGCAGGATTGGTTTCTGCCATTCGTCCGAAACCAGAGGGTTCTGGTCTGCCAGATATGCGAAGAGCCGCTCTCCCCTTGCATATTTTCCGTCGTCACCCTTCTGCTGATAATCCTCTACATCCAGATTTTCCCACCCGGCTGGAATCAGGTTCACCACGTATTGATAAACATCCTCACTGGAACCTGGCGTTTGCTTTCTCTGAATAATGATCTCCTTCATCGCATAGTCCACGATTGGGTCAAACATCGTTCTTCTAAATTCTGCTTCGCCTTTATTGTCCGGATTTCTAAGCGCGATCGATGGATAATGCTCCCAGCTAAGACCCGTTCCAAAAATAATATTCTCCGTTACCGATAATCCAAGTTCCGGAATCTTCCGCTCTTCCTTTATGGCCTTTTCCTTTTCGATTTCCGCCTTTGTCCTCTCCATGTAAGAGCTTCCGAATTCCCCATGATTCAGATGCCTGGTATTCCTGCTTGCGCCTTCATTGTACACGGTTTCCCATTTCTGGACTTCGGTCAGGTCGCACAGGCCATTCGCCACGCTTGTCTGATAACAGACAATATCGCTGACGGAAGGTGAGACAGACACCCCGGTCTCCTTCGCACCGGTCGCCTGTAATGCACTCCGGAATGCGCTCTCAATCGCTGTTCCATATTTACTGGCCTGTAAACTCTTCGGTATCATGATAAAACGGTTTTCCGCACTGTAGCCGCCCATTTTCTTTAAGGCAGGCTTGCTCTTAACCTTCAACTGCGACACCAGATCCTTTACGATCTCATCCGCTTTTTTCGGAACTTCTTCCTCATCCACCTGTCCCAGCACATGTTCAAAATAAGACGTGGCGCTTAAGGAAATCGTCACCGCTCCTCCGGCGCCTTTTCCAAG
This sequence comes from uncultured Lachnospiraceae bacterium, assembly GCA_937965795.1. Taxonomy (GTDB): domain Bacteria; phylum Bacillota; class Clostridia; order Lachnospirales; family Lachnospiraceae; genus Hominisplanchenecus_A. Next base: position 50,260 of record CALCMD010000037.1, read on the forward strand.
CTCGCAGCACTCGCTCATCACACGGTCAAACTCGGCCCGCGTCCTTCCTTCGCTCTCGCTCGTCCACACTTCCGGCGAAGCTGCAAAGCTGTCCACCAGCGCCTTCTTCACCGCTTTTACGCCGACCGAATTGATTTTTTTCGATACCTGTCCTTTGACCCACGCATATACGTCCGCGCTGTTACAGAGGTTGACGCAATTTCCTGTCTGGGATTCCTGAAGAAACCCTGCATAATCATTGCTGTCCAGCGGACTTCCCGCACTGTGGTAAAAATTCACCAATAGTTCCAGTCGGTCTGCAAAGGCTTTGCACTGTCCCACATAAGTTTCCATCGGATTTACCAGATTTTTCACCCACGCCCCATCCGTTGCCAGAAGATTCTTCACGATTTCCTGCATGACTTCGTATTCCAGCGCCGTATGAAATTTGGATTTCCATTCCGTGATTCTCTTTTTCATCAACATTTCGCCTAAGCCTCCCGGAATATGATTCTCCGGTCTTGGGCGCTTCGTATCCTGGCGGATATTAAACAACTGCGTTTTCGCATAATCCAGCATGGAGCTAATGGAAATGTCGAAGTACTCCGGTTTCCCCTCTTTGTTATTCGGCCCCATTCCGGTATACAGATACTCCATCGCCTTCGGCCCGTAGTCACGCATGACCTCCTGTGCCTTTTCTTTCACTCCCGCAAAAATCTGTCCAAGATGGCCTCGCATGGCCTTCGTTCCGTCAATCACCCTTGTGTCTTTGTGGAAACCTCTCTCATAGTCGGCAATCCTTCCGCCATTGATGTCCTGACGGGTAATTTCCCCTTCATTCTCCGTTAATGTAGATTCCCGTTTCAACGCTCCGTAAATGCAATCGTTCCACAGGCTTGCAGCCGTGACCGCCTTTTTCTCCCCCAGAGAGAACAATCTGCGAATCTGCGTTTCCATTTCAAAACGGTCCATTCGTTTCTCACCTGTGCAGAAGCATATGGCCGTCCCATCGCCCCGATCCTCCGGAAGATACAGCTTCTGGCTGACATTGCTCACCACGTTCGCCGTTACGATTTCATCCGGAATCGCCGCATACGCATACCCAATCGCCGCATAACTGTGCGAGTCCTCCGGATAGAAATCTGCCTTTAAAAGTCCTCCGCTCAAATTTACACTATCTGTCAGATATGCGTTTCTCGTCACAATGCTGTTGCTGTAAAAAGAATCCTGATTAAAAGCGCCGTCGCTTTCTACCGCCAGATTCAGAATCGACTCCGCCATCATGGACTTGCTTTCGTTATATCCTCCGGAGATTAATACCGGATAGTTAAAGAGCGGCTTTGTCGCGCTGCACTCGATCTCTGTCACCCCGTCACGGGAGTAAAAATACTCCTTCCGTTCCGGTTCAAAGGGAATGGACATGTAGCTCTCCAGCTCTTTCAAAGCAGCATACCCGTTTGTATAAAGCATTTTCTGTGCTGTCGGATCACTTTTTTCAAACTCTTCCACTGTATCCGGAAGGAAAAGATAACCAAACACACGGGTGCTGACTCCCTGCTGCTCACAGGCATAGCGTGCGTGTGCCGCCAGTTCTTCAAAGGTTCCGCTTCCGTTTCCTCCGGAAAGCCCCGCCAGAATCATAATATCTACCGATTTGTCCTTATGGGCGCTCCAGTCCCCTCCGTCTGCAAAGAGCGACGAAATCATCCCGCGGAACACGACGTCATTATAATTTCCCTCCGCCGCGTCATCGTAAAACTTAATCTTTCCCGTCAGACGGTCTCTTCCTGCGCCATCTTTATTCAGCTTTGTTGTATCATAATTCCCTGGCACAAACTTCCGGTAAAAATCCGGACGTGGCTTTGCATTCATTCTTCCCTGTGCGCCGTCGGTCGAAAGATTCAAAATCTGAAGCTGTTTCCGCCCCAGAGATTTTGCCAGTGCATCCAGTTCCCTGGATGCAGAATCAATCATAATAAATTTCATATAAACGGCAAAATCATCCTCCAGCTTTTGCTTTGCCGTGGCAATCGCTTCTTTGATCGCCGCTGCCCCGCTTCCGCCGCTGCTGATGACCAATGTTAAATGGGTTTTATCCACACGCAGCTTATCCGTGCGTGAAAACAGGGTGTCATTTCCCACATCCACCTTTCCAAGCTGCAAAATCTGCTGTAACTCGTCCTTTGTCAGTTCCCTTCCCTCCGGCATAACTTCATCCTCCTGTGCATTTTATTTTTCATCATTTCTTTGTGTTTACAGTCTGTTTAACGTAATCCACGTGCCATTGACATTGATGTGAATACTTTGCCCTTTTTTCATTACTGCCTTTGTCAGAGGCTTCTCTTCCGCCAGATAAGTTTTTCCTCTGTATTCCACCTCTTCCGCATGTTCCAGCCCTGTGATGAAAACCGGCTTTGTCCAGTTATTTCCAGCTTTCAGCATAATCTGCTCACTTTCACATTCCGGAAGCTCCAAATCCCTCAGGATTGCATTCAGGGTACATTTCTTTTTCTTTCCGGCGCCGCAGGTTCGAAGCTTCACTTCATCCTCGCTCCTTCCGCCGACTGTGATATCCCATTCGCCATGAATCTTTCTTCCAGCAAAGGTCAGAAGAAGGAAAATCGCCACAAGAACCAGGAAAATCAAAAGCATCACAACAATTCCCCAGATATTTCCCCAGATATAGCTTCCCGCGCTGACCGATTTTACCGTCACTTCTCTCTCATAGGAAATGCTCTCGTCACTGGCATCCTTCGCAATCAGTTTAAAGGTGACTTCTCCCTTACTCTTTCCACTCACATTCAGGATTCCAGGTTCTGCGTTTTCCACAATAATGCTGGAATCCTCCGGCAAGTCTTTGACTTCAAACACTGGTGGTATTCCATCCGGGTCTTCGAAATAGTCATTGGCGTCAATCGTCTCCACTTCATTGACATCCATACGGAAAAGCTTCTTTACGAATCCCGGCACGCCCTTTACATTATAGGAAATTGTTTTTGTAATCTTTCCAGAACCTTTCTCTTTCAACGGATGATTCTCAATATGTATGGTAAAACTCTGTTCAAGGTCCGTATCCATTGCTCCGTCGTTGGCGCTTATACGAATTTCAAATTCCCCTGCTTTGATTCCGGATGTGAGCGTAATAACATTCTTTTCTATAGAAGCTTTAATTCCGGAAGTCTGATCTGTCTCCACTTTATAAATCATTTCATCCTTATCCGGATTGGAAAAATATTTCGTGCAGTCAATCTCCTTTTTTTCCTGAAATCCCATGTCCGTATCATCTATCGTACTTAAAATTTCACTTGGTTTATTTTTGACCTCAAAGGTAATCTCTCCTGACTCTTTTCTTCCATTACGGAAACGTCCGCTTTCTACCGTCGCACGCACGGTATACGTCCCTGATTGATGAAAAGTCACTTTCCCCGTATAATTGTCATCGCTTCCTGTCATGTCAAATTTTTCACCAGTTTCCAGAACTTCCAATTTGGCGCCATTTTCACGATAAAACTTTTCAGATGAAATCGACTGCCCATGATAAACAAAGCAGGCCCCAAATTCCACGCTGCTTCCCTTATCTATCATCTGCGCAGGGTCTGCGAAGGTGTTCAGCCTGAAATTCACCTCCAGCATCGGGATCGCCATAAGATTAATTTTAATGCCGTCTGAACCATACGCCGTAACCTGCCAGTTTCCTGCCTGTGGCTGAATCAGCTTAATCATGGCATAATTTTTATCGTTAAAAATAACAATTCTGGAATCTGTCTCCACAGGCTTTGCTTTTCTCTCATATTTCTTCGTATTCCCTTTTCCATCTGTCAGTTCAATCGCCGTCACATCATCCATCTGAGAGCCGGTCACCGTGATATTCATCTCGGCAATCATCTCTTCTACTTCAAAATTCAGAGATGCTTTTCCGTTTTGAATCACGCCTTCTTTTCTCTGCATATCTACGGAATAAAACTGGGCAAAAATATCAGCAAATGCCTTCTCTACTTTTTCTGTAGAATCTGCTGTCACTTTATCTGTTTTGCACTCTTCTGCAATTCTCTCCATCTGATATCTGCCCGTCTCCGCCCACTGTCCTTTTCCATTGTCAAAATTCAACTCCAGGCTGTAGACCGGCCATTCATTCTCTACAAAATCTTTTAATACCGCATCCAGACTCCGGGAGCCTCTGACATTATGGTATTCCCCTTCCATCCAGTACATGTCGGCATTTTTTTCTTTTGCATCTTCCAGCGTTTCCCCAAGCTGTTCCGGAAGGGTCGTCATACGTCCGTCACTCATCAGGACAACGCACGCTTCCCCCTGTTCGGAATTTTCCTGATGCAGCATATCGTTTGCTGCCTGCAAAGCATAGCCCAGATTCGTATACGCATCTTTCTCTCCACGCTTCTCGGCGGCGGTATCAATTGCCGCCTTTATATTCGTTTTATTCTTTGTCTCCTTTATTTCCGCTAAAGGCTGTGCGATCGTGGTACAGGTGACCACCTCCTTATTCTTTTCATAGACGTATGCCTGGTCGCCCCAATAGCCGCCGAAACCTACGACTCCCACCCTCGCATTCTCCATTGGAATCATATCAACAAACATCTTTGCCGCACTGACACTCAGACCATTCGGGTCGGTCTTATCCATAGAACCGGAACAGTCCAGCACCAAAACAAAATCCACGGTCGTCTCGTCTGACGCAGATTCCGCAGCTTCCATTCGAAATGCCGGAACTGCCAGCATGGAAAACATCAAAAGCATACCAAGCATGTATTTTTCCCACTTTTTTCCTCTGTTTTTCATTTCCTCTTCTCCTTTTCTTTTCTCTAAGAGACAGACGATATCCTTTCTTATTTTCCATCTCTTAGTCATTTTGGGGATAATTATAGGTCTCTGCTCATGTTACTGTCAACATATTATTTATCCATCTTTGGGATAGTGAAAGGAGCAAAAACATGAAATTATACAAATACAAAAATGACCGTGCGAACGCATCCGGCCCTAAAATCAAACAGCTCCGGGAAGATTTGGGACTGTCTCAGGAACAGCTTGCAGCCAAACTCCAGCTTGCAGGACTGAACCTGAATCAGAAAGCAATCAGCCGAATTGAGAATGGAGAACGAGTCATTCCGGATTTCGAACTGTTCTACTTTTCCGAAGCGCTGCATGTTCCCATCTCCACATTGCTGAGCACGGAAGACCATGTCAATACGGAGCACGCTTTATTTTTTTGAGCAAAAAAGCGTTCTCTTCTCTTTCATAATCTAAAATCATATTCTTAATTTCTTGTTTATCCCAAAGATGACTACTTACTACATTACCATACTTTTACATTTTCCGCCACTATTTTATTCCTTTTTTTGTTAAATTTTCCCAAAATATAGCGCTGTATCATCTTCCAGAATCAGCTTTTCGTATAAATTTTAATCATCATTGACATAAACGAAGAAAGGATATCCATTATGACGTCTATTTCCATAAAAATTTACCGCTTATCCATCATTTTACCAAAAATCTCTCATTTGCCAGACGCACGATGTCGCCCATATCAATCATGATTTCTTCTGCTTCTTTTAGCCTTTTTTCATTGACAAAAGTCCCATTCAGCGAACCTTTATCTTTTATAAAATAGCCTTTGTGATTTTTCAAAATCACCGCATGTTCTCTGCTGACCGCTGTATTTCCTTCAATGCAGATTGCCGCACCTGCGCCTTTGCCAATCACAGTCTCCTCTTTTTCAATATGAAATTCTTCCCCCGTTTTTTCACGCAGCAGGCAGATAGCCGGAACCTGAATAATATCCGTTTGATTTAAAACCTCTGTCTCTTTCCATTGCGTCTGTGCTGCCCGGCGCTCTCTTTGTTCTTCTCTCTGCTGTGAAAGAACTCTTTCTCTTCTTTCTGATTGATCTCTTTGTACAGGCTTCTGTTCTTTCTTATATTTCTGTTCGCTGTGCGGCTCTAGCCTTTTTACCTCCGTACTTTCTGTTTTTTTCTTCTTTTCCATATAGCTCTTTGCCAGTAACAGGATGAGCCAAAGAAGCAGCAGTACAAGTATCCCGCCAAGCACAAACACCACAATTTTCATCTTATCTGTTTTCGGAGACATTGCGCTTTTCGCTTCCTTGAGTAAATCGCATCCTTCCTTCATAGCTTCCAATGACAGGTATTCCGTTTCCTGCATATTTTTCACCTGCTCCAGCGCAGCCTGCATCCCCTCCTGCGAGTTCTGGTTATATTCCCCGCTCTCGTACATTTCTGTACATTCTTTATATAAATTTTCTAATTGTTCTCTCTGCTGATCTTTTTGATAACTGTCATAATAAATCGAAAAATTATCTAACACTTCTATGATTTCATTTACGATCGTAGCCGCATACTTCTCTTCCTCAGGTTTGGAAAGTACTGCATTGGGAATACCTACAACGTATCCATCCGTATCCAGCAAAACGCCTCCGATATAATCCTCCGGTAACTCTGCCGTGTAACGAAAGGAATACATTTTATCCAGATTTACATCCTTCCTCTCCACTTTTCCCGTATATACTTCTACGTCCGAGTCAGTAAACTGCTGCGCTTTTGTCTCCTGACGAAAAGCCATGAGTGAAAATTCCTGTCCGGCCTCCCATTCAAAATCATCCCTCAGCCGAAGGGATTTCTTTTCATTGATGACATTCTCTGCATCTAATATTGCAAAATCCTTTGCCTTACTGCTTGCCAAAATGGACGTCTCCATTGTAACGTCGCCTTTCACAATAATCCTTACGGCGTCCTCCGTCGGTACTTTATCCTCCGGAATTTTATGCTCTTCACAAAACACTTTTTTCTCTTTTTTCGTAATTCTTGCAACACGGTTTCCGGTCACTACATAGGTTTTTCCCTCCCGGTTGCTGAGCAAAAAACCGCTTCCGGATTTCACTTTGCGAAAAAGACCCTTTTCATCCTTAAAGCCCGCCTGAATTTCCACAATTCCTTTCTTAGCCTCTTCCATGCTGGTAAAATTTCCCGCAAAAACATGCTGTGACGCCAAAAAAAATGTCCCTGCCATCCATAACAGACATCCTATTTTCCGAATATACGACTTCATGCTCATTCTGTTTTCCTTCCTTTTCTTTATTGACGTAAAGAGAAAAGCACCGTTCTCACCGCGGTGCTTTTCTACACTTCTGAAATCTTATACGATAACATTCCCCGACAGAGCAGATGCCGCTGCTTTATTATCTGCTTCTGCCTTTTCATACTGTGTTGCCATATCATTCAGATCTGTTACATGCTCATTTACCATCTTAACCATACGGTTAATATCATCCTGTAGCTGTTTGAATTTTCTTGTATAGGCGTTTGCGGCATCTCCGCTCCAGACACTTCCTGTCAGGCTGTTTACCAGATTCATCATCTGGTTTGTTGTATTTTTCAGTCCATTTCCCGTCTGCTGAAATGAGCTTGCCGTGCTTCTTAATTTCGCTGTATTAACTTTAATCGTTCCTTCCATATTCGTTCACCCTTTCGCCCTTAATATTTTCTCTGCGTTGCCGTAGACACGTTTTTACTTTCTGCACTCTGATATGCCGCAACAATTTGCTCCAGACTCGTTACATATTTCTCAATCGCGTTATAAAAGTTATTCATCTGCGTCATATCTTTGTTAAACGCATTGTGAAACTGGGTCTTTGCTTCGCCCTCCCACATAGAGTTCAAGGAGCTTTCCGTTGATTTCAACTGCTCCACCTTACTTTTAAAGGTCTTATTCAGGTTTCTCAGTTCTCCGGCTTTTGCCTTTACAGTTCCTGTATTCACGGTAATATTGTTTGCCATTTTTTAATCCTCCTGTACCATGTTAATTTTATCTTGAAATGCTCCGCATTTAAGACCACCCTTAGCGATATGTCCTTGTTTTCGCTGTCAAAATTGCGCTTCGTTCCGCATTATAAGTATTTTGTGCAACCTTCCTGATTGTCGAAGCTACCTTTCTTAGCTCTGCCGCAGATTTTTTCATCTCCTGCGCAAGCTGCCGTCCCTTTTTTACGTATAAAGAAGCGCTGCCACCCTTCCAGTTTGCTGAGACGCCCGCCATACAGTTCTCCATATCATTTTGGGCCAGTCGTTCAATTCCACTTGCTATTTGCTCTAACTGCGACGCCTGCGCTTTGGCTTTATTAAAATCCATCTGAATGGAAAACAAAGTCGCTGCCATAGTTTAACCTCCTCACACAATAATCTCATCCGGCAGGCTGGCTGCCAGCTTCGCTGCCTCAGCTTCCGCCTGTGTGTAAACTCCTGCCATGACGAGCAGATCTTTTGGATGCTCTTTGAGTCTCCTTAAAATCTGATCCACGTCACTTTTATTTTCATCAAAAGCTTTACGGTGATAATCGCTCGCCTCCCCCTCCCAGTAGGACTTTGTTTTCAAAATGACGTTACACATTGCCTTCCAGTCATTGGAAAGATGATTGATCTGTCCCGTAATTTCCTGCGCCTTGCTTTTCAGTACATCCGGCGTCACCTTTAACTGCATCTCCATATGATCACCCCCTAAAATGTCATCCACTCCGCAATCGCTGTTCCCAGACCCACCAGAAGCAGAAGAACACCCAAAACCGCCATAGCAACGATCTCAAAATTATTTTGATTTTCCGGAACGTAAAACTCATTCATATTCTCCGGATTGACATACAAAACCACGTTTTTCCCTATCCGGAAATTTTCATACGTACTTCCCACAGCCGAACGCTTCCGAAACTTCCTTCCATCTACTGAATACTCATATACCGGATACCGTGAAATCAATCCCTCTCCATGTATGATCCCTGCTTCTGAACACTCCACGTCTGCAATTTGCGCTTTTACCTTCTGTGTACAGGAACCACGCGCTTTCTTTTTGAAAAATGCTATTCCTCCTGCCACGCCCAAAAAGACAAATCCGCAAAATCCAAAAACCCATTCCATCACCGTATACACTGTCAATGCTTCCATGATTTCTCCTTCCTCCATCAGCTTTCTATTCGTTTGCTTTAAAAAAATATAATTCCTAAAACCGTAACTACAATACTTAAGAAAAGGATTCCTGCTCCCATTATCATAAACGCCCGGCCAAGTTTCTCTTCTTTTTCTTCCGGCCAGTAATATTCTTCTATATTTTTCGGGTTCACATATAAACATATCTTCTGTCCCGGTTCGAATTTGGGTTTGGCGCTCCCTGTCTGGTCACGTTTTCGTACCTCCTGGCCATTTACCGTATATTCAAAGATCGCATGCCAGGAATACCCAATCTCGGTGGATAAATGTTCCAGCTCTTTCCTGACTTCTATGATTGTGGCAGTCACCTTCTGTGTGCAGGATAACCTTTTCTTTTTTACATCCGAGACAACGGATTTCCCTGCAATCAGAAAAGCCACGCCCACAACAGCAAATACAATCTCAAACAAACGCATTACCCATATCCCATTCATCGTCTATTCCCCCCTGATTACAATCTGTCCGTCTTTTACGGTTAATTCATGTTTATCCAGTTCTCCTAATACTCCGGCACGATACTGGATTTCCTCTCTGTCCTGAAATCCGATAAAGAAAATGTCCTCAATGGCTTCCTGTTCAAAAAAGAACAGTTCGGAAGAATCCACAATCCCCTCCGGATAATAACACCCTACATAGTCATGAATCGTCTCACTGTCGCCGCTGCATACTACTCTTCCGCACACCATCAAGCGCTTTTCTCCACCTTTCAGTAATACCACTGAGCCAATCGGCAATAAATCCTTGTACATTTTTTTCATCCTTTCTTTTCATAAAATGAGTTATTTGTCTTGTACCACAAATTCCCTATCGTGTGGCACCCTCCATTATATCAATAAAAAACGGTTTCCGCTTTCATTTCTTACTCTTTTACCAGCCTAATTTAAAATCTGACCAGTCAATGGACACTTCTACTTCCGCTCCCAGCCCAACTCCCAGTCCCAGCTTTCCCTTCATGCCTCCCGTAGTTTGCGTATATCCTATTTCCACTCCGGCGCCTACCGCTTTACCTGACGTACCAACGTCAATCTTTATGCCAAAAACGTCCACACCGGCGGATGCTTTTACTTCCCACGCATAAGCCTCTGCTCCCGCTTCCAGCTTCACTCCATCTGTTGTTTTCAGTTCTCCGCTTTCTGTTTTATACGTCATTCTTCCAGCAGACGCCTCCGCATATGCGTTTGCAACGCCCGCTTTTCCATTCACTTTGGCATGGACATTGTTATTTTTAGAACCAAATGCTGCGTTTGCCTCTCCCTCAGCGCCTACTGCCGAAACTTCCGCTCTTGCTCCAATCTGTGGCGCCAGCTTTCCGTCTTTATAAAGGGTGGCTCCCACTTCTCCCTTTGCGCTTACCTTTCCAACGCTTCCTTTGCCTCCGACACTGGCCAGCCCGATATTCCCCTTTGCACCGCCCTGTGCCACATATGCCTCCCCTGATGCTGACGCTTTAAATAAGGATACACTATCCAGCTTACCATTCTTCCACTTCGCGCCGCTCTCAAACTTCGCATCCCAGGAAGCCCCAAATGCGTCTCCTTTCGCCTCGCCGGCGCTTTTGATTCCCAAAACAGTTCCTGCTACCGCTGCGCTCCCGCCAAATACGGAAGCGCTTTTCGCCGCATTTCCCTGCGGAGAGGATATTTTCTGCTGATTCTTCTTCTCCGATGCAATCAACTTTTCCGTACTTTTATAAAGCTGTGCCGCCGCAGACAGGCATTCTGCCATACTGTTCATGCTTCTGCTTCTCTGATCCAGATTTCTCCTTAGTCCGCTTAAACTACTGCGAATCGCACTTTTCGCCTGCCCTGACACGGCAAGATTTCTCTCAACATTCCCAATACTGCTGATATATCTGTTCATCGTGCCAGCCATATTTCTGATATTCTGCGGACGCTGTTCCATCTTTGCTGGAAATACTGTAAATTCTGCCATTGTTTCCTCCTAAACCCGAATCCCCGAAACCAGCTCATGTACCTTGCTTTCACAGGATTCATATTTTTTCTTCGCATTGACTTCGTATGTATGTACCTGTTCCAGATTTTTAATAATCGTCTCCAGGTCTTTCATATCATCCTGGAACGCTTTTTTAAAGGCTTCGCTTCCCGGCCCGTCCCACATTTTATCCATGACCGCGACACTGCTTTTCATCTTTCCCATTTCGGTTCTGATTTTTCGGATATAAGCGTCCACCTGTCCCGCGTCCCTGTTTAAACTGGATGTATTTATTTTAATCTGATTACTCATAGTTCCTTTCCTCCCTTCCTTGCAGCCTGACAGGAATTCCGCCCCATCCATTCAAACTGGTTACGTGAATTTTTTCCTGAAATCTTTTTTGGGGTATTTCACAGGCATCCATAAGATCCTGTTCGCAATGTTCATACATCCTCTTTGCTTTTTCCAGCGCGATCCGCAAATCCGCCAATATTTCCGCCTGCCTGTGCAGATGTTCTTCTTCTCTGTAAATCACCCGAAGAATTCTTTCCTTTTCGCTTCCATTTATGACTTTCCGCAAGTCCCGGCGCAGCCCCTGCAATTCCATCTCTTTTCTTTTGATGAAATCCGCTTCTCTTTTTAAGTCCTCCATCAGGGGATTCCATTTTGCCAGAGTTACCTGTATCTCCATTTGTTATCACTCCCCTGCCCGAACTGCTTCCTCGCACATCTTTCTGTATCTCCTTATGCCATGATTATATCATCGCATTTCCCATCGTGTTTCCTGCCGTCATAACCTGCACATTTTCATGTTTCAAATGCACCCTATACATAAATCATCCTCGTTCCATCCGTCACCCCTGATTCATACAAAGTCTTTTCATCCTTCAACATGCACCTGGCATCCGCAATCCAAAGTGAAAACGCCTTCCCATTTTCATCTTTGGATTCCTGCATTTTCTTTGAAAGTATTTCGTAAATTTCTTCTTTGATCTGTTCTATACAAGCGTTTTCATCCAGCATAAAATCATAAGTATCATCAATCGCCGGAATATAAATATCCACCAGTACCATCTTTTCCCTCCATCCATGCGGCAACTGCGCGCATCAGCTCTTTCTGTTTATATGGCTTCCAGAAACAGCCATTCGCATTCTGAAAAACCATGCAGGTCTCCAATCCGCTTTCCTTTATCAAAATTCTCTGTCGGATTTTCATTTTTCCGCTGTCCTGCCTTGTAAAAACCGCCGCCACATTTTCACTTCTAAAATATTCTTCTGCATCGTTCCGATATGCCGTTTCTTCTTTTTCAAAATTCTTTAAAACCTGTTCACATTCTGAAACGATTTCTCCCATCAAACTTTCCAGAAATAAAATCCACTGCGCCTGCGTCCAGAAAGAAAGCTTCAAAGCGCCTTTCCTTCTCTGACATCTCTCCATCATCACAACCCATCCATTTGAAACATAGCCGCATCTGACTGGCATATCCTGTCCTCTTACATGAACGGAAACACACTCCCTGCTCTCCAGAAGCGTCCGAAACAAATCCGAAACCCCCGGCCTGATGCTGATTTCTCCATCCGAAAAATCTATTACTTCTTTTTGATAGAGACTCAAAAGCACCCGATTTTTGCTTTCTCTGGTGATTTCTTCTGACCCGTCGCTATCCAGAATTCCATATAACTGTTTCATTCCAAGCCCCGCTAGCAGAAGCTTCATTTCTTTATCTTTTAAAATATAGCTCTCATATTCCCCACAGCTCATTGAGAAACTCCTTTACTGATTTTCGATAGCTTCTGGATACCGGAATCATAAGTCCATGCTCCAGATATACCATCCCTTCCGACAGCTTTACGTTCTGTAAATGTTCCGTGTTAAACACAAAACTTCTGTGGCACTGCAAAAACCCCTCCGGCAAGAGACTCATAATATGATCCAGCGTCTCATACTCACAATACTCCATATTCCGAAGCCGTACGAAAATCTTTCTTTCCCTCGCTTCTATGTAATATATTTTTCGAAAAGGAATCGCTATTTTCCCACTTCGGTTCTTCACCAATAAGACTTTTTTCTCATCGGGCTTCTCTCTTTTGGCAAGAACCGTGTGAAAAAACTCCCGAACCGTCCTCTCACACTGTTCTTTATTAAAAGGTCTCAGCAGCAGGGACGCCGCGCGGATGTCCGGCGCTAAATATTTCATAGGCGAGATTTCCATATCAGCGACCAGCAAAAGCTCCGACTGTGCGAAACTGTTTCGTATCCTGCGCAAAAGTTCGATATCCATATCATCCGACACATCCACAAAGGCGCAATCCAATAACGGTTCCCTTTCCAACACACTTTTTGCTTCCGACGCCAGTTTCACACAAAAAAGCCGCATCTCCTCTTCTGTCAGATGTGCAATCACATCCCTGACGATTTCTTTTAATACCTTCCCTTCCTCCGGCGCCTTGTTATAAATCATGCACACGAACAAGCTGCTACCTCCTCGCCAAAGGTATCACTACGCTTCTCGCTGCCTCCTCTGCCTCCGTCTCAGGAATGCTTCCTGTTCCTGTCTTTTCAGCCTTCTCTTTTTCTGCATAGGACATATAATCAAAATTCAGAATCGGGTTTTCTGAAACCTTCCCTCCGAGGTGAATTCCCGTCTTATATCCTACAAACGTCTCATATATTGGGTGTCCCGCAGCGTCGCTGCGATTCTCCAGCGGCACCGCTCCGATAAAATAGATGTTATGCAGACTTCCTTTGGCAATAATATTTTCCAGGAAGCTTCTCATATCAAGCTTTGCATTGTAAATAAAATCTACAAACCATACCAAATCGGAAATAAAGATAAAATATGGCGTTTCACGGCTTATGCTGGCAAAAATTTCGTCGTCATCGCACCCTGCTTCCAGCATCTGGTTCTTTTTTTGATTCCGCGTTTTAAATACAGGCATCATCCCTTTCAAGAGCTCAAACACACTGTCTTCATCTGAAGCATACGTGACTTTTTCATCCGAGCTGTAATTTTTCAGGTCATTGGCAGGACTGTCAATGACACATACCACGCTGCTTTTCTCCAAAGCCGATTGTATACTTATTCTCAACAGATTGGTTTTGCCGCTCCGTGCGGAACCGTAAATTGTGTAACAGTACGTGTACCGCAATTTTATTCCGTAGACTTCCGCATTTGACGCATCATAAGCGACTGGCAGCAGATGGACGTCCATCGACGCCTTTTCAAACTCCTCCGTCTCCCGGAATGCAGACCAGACTGGTTTCTGAGGAATTTCCGGTATCCTTCTTGCCGTTTTCCCCTCCCACGTTTTCTGCATATCCATACATACCTCACGGATTACTTCCATCCTCTGGTAATCATTTTCCGCGGATACCGCCAGCGCCGTCTGATATTCCAGAATTTGCTTTCCATAAAAAGCCAGACCCCTTCCTTTGATTCCGCTCTCCGGCAATACATCAATCTGATTGCTGTGCAGCAAATCCGCATACGCATATTTATCCTGCAACTGCAAGCACAAAACAGTACCCACATTTTCGAAAACTCTGGAAGTGATGTCATTCATGCCCACGCCATTCCCTGAGATCACCAGAAAGATTCCGTGATTTACCCCTTCTTTGGAAAGACGTATCACATCTTCCTCATACTGTTCTTCCGTCTTTTCTTTAAAAGAAGCATAGTTATCAATAAATACCACGATTGCCGGCAGTGAAATTCCATGCACCTGTACATACTGGCTGTAATTTCCTCCCCGGAACAGTGCTTTTCTTTCTTCCAGAATGATGCGCATCATGTGAAAGAACTTGGATATTTTATCCAAATCCCCCTCGCACATCACACCTCCCACATGCGGAGCTGCTTCAAAAGGAGCCATCATTTTACTGCTGAAATCAATCGCATAGATATTTATGGTCTCCGGTGTATACTTCTGAACCAACGCATACAGCAAAGTCTGCATCATGGTGCTCTTTCCACTTACGACATTCCCGCAGATTGCCAGATGCCCATTCTCGGCAAAATCAAATTCCAATGGCATCTGATTCTGGTTGGCAGGGTCATCCATCTGTCCAAGAAGAAGATTCAAAGACCATTCACCCTTCGGCTCCTGCCATCCGGCATAGGAAAATGCACTTTCCCGGTATTCCGAAAACTCTTCCAGATAAATTCTGTTTCCAAGCGCCGGCATCCACAACTGCATACTGTAATGATAACCATTCTCCTTAGCAACCACGGCCAGATAATCCTTCACCGCATCCAACTGCGTTCTGTCTTTTCGCTGCGGCAGCTTTCTGTTCTCCTCTGCCGCTCTCTTCAGCATTGTTTCTATCCGTGCCGAAGAATCCGCTTCCTCTAAACTCACGCATTGATAAAGCTCTATGAAATCTATCAGTCTGTCCGTATTATATTTGCTGACTGCATACTCCACATTTCTCTTTTCCATCGCATCATACAGGCAGGCGATCAGTTCTTTCCTCTTTTCACGATCCAAAAGGCAGCTTTCCAGGTGATCTCCAGTCTTTTCCAGCGCTGACTCCAGACATTCTGTAAGCGTCTCTATCCATAGAAACTCTACTCTCTTCTTCTGCGCCAGCTTTACGGAATTTCCTGTCATCTCTACCTTTCCATTCAAGTTCACAAGCTTTGCCAGTTCCGTACTGCCAATCACAGCATTTTCTTCATAAACCGCGCCGCTGTATCCAGACTGGAATAATTCATACACTTCATCATTTCCCACCTGCAAATAACATCTTCCGGCCTGCGTAATATAAGCCCCATCCGGCTTATGCAGCATGTCATTGCTGTCTTGTTTATCCTGCACCCGCAGACAAATCCGGAACTTCGAATTACTCCAGATATTATCGTCTACCGTGCCGCTTGGTTTCTGCGTGGCAAGAATCAGATGCACGCCCAGGCTTCGTCCCACCTGCGCCACACTGATTAACTCCCGCATAAAATCCGGCTCTTCCCGTTTCAGCTCCGCAAACTCGTCAATGATAAGAAACAAATGCGGAATCGGAACAGACGCCTCCCCGTTTTTATAAAGCTTTGTATACAGGTTAATATGATTCACGCCGTTTTCTGTGAAAATCCTCTGCCTTCTGCGGTTCTCACTTTTTATGGAAATCATAGCTCTCTTTACCTGATTTCCTGAAAGATTCGAAATCTGCCCCGCCAGGTGCGGCAGGCCGGAAAAGAGATTTGCCATTCCTCCGCCTTTATAGTCAATAATAAAGAACGCGATATCATCCGGACTGTAATTGACCGCCAAAGATAACATATAAGTCTGCAAGGTCTCACTTTTTCCGGAACCGGTCGTTCCCGCAACCAATCCATGCGGCCCATGATATTTCTCATGAACATCCAGATAGCATGGGACGCCTCCCGCCTTCTGTCCAACCATTCCTTTGATATTGTCATAAGTCCGGTTCTTCGCCCAGAGGTCCGCCACCGGAAGCTCCTGCGGCTTTGTCACATTTAACATTTCAAAAAAGGTAAGCGCCCCAGGTAGCTCTCCGCCCTTTTCCATCTCCAGTACCTGGAGCGTGCTAAGATACCTGGTAAAGCGCTCCAGCTTTTCCTTTTCCACCCTGTCAAATATCATCTGCTGTCTCTGTTCATCCGAAACCTCATACATCCCCTGAAATTCCGGCGTGTTCTCAATAATAAACGTACATTCATTCGGAAGCTCTTCGTAGCGCTCCGAGAGCAGTACTGTCGTCAGGCCGCACACATTCTCCTTATCAAACACATATTTCGCAAGAATCTCGCCCTCAAGAATATCCGCATCCTCCAGAAAGAGAATATAATATGGCTTCTGTATTCTTTCCTCCTGTCTCTGTTCTCCCTGCTTTTCCTCTGCCCGGCTGCGAAATACTTTTGTCAGCTCATAAAATACCTCGCTCGCCTCTTTGCGGTTTCCCGCCATAAATCTTGTCTTTTTATCTTCCGACCAGACATGAGGCATCCACTTTGCATACTCCCACTTTTCCCGGTCGTTTGGTACGTCCTCTTTATAAATAAAACCCATTTTGACGTCTGTATAGCAGTTATTGGCTGCAATCTGGGCGCTGAGAGCCCTCACCACTTCGACTGCACCCGCTTTTTCTTTTCCTCCTACAATACCAATCAAATTGTGCTTTTTCAAATCCAGAATCACCGGGACGTTATGTAAGGTTTTATAATTTTCCTGAATCAGATATGGCTTCTCCGCCAGCTCATTTTTGTAAAGCGTAAATCTTTTCTTCGGCACATGAATAGACAAACGGTTCGGACTGTCTCCCAATCCCAGACGGTGCATCAGAAAATCCTTATGAGAAACATTCCGGTTCCAGAGTCTCCCGGCCGACGCGTCATACTCCATACACGCATTTACTTCCGGATACATCTTCAGAAGCATTTCCGACACGGTCTGATAGTCTTTTTTCACTTCATCTGTTTTTTCAAGCAGATATTCACTGTATGCCTCAAAAAGCTGCGCTTCCGCCTGCGCCTCCTCTTTTTTCTGGTTCCGGATGCCAATCAGCGCCCACCCTACTCCAATGACGGCTGAAGATACAGCCATTACAAGGCCCGAATACATATACAGGGAAGAACCCCCGCTTCCTCTGGAAGCATAGATCATCATCATACATCCAAGAAGCATCGGAATTGTCATTGTCACGGACGGACCGATTGCCATAAACAAAGACTGCTGTTTTGTCTTATTTAACTGCGGCGGCGCCTCGATCTCCACTTCCCCCTCTACGGGACTGCTGTAATTGCGGGGTGCCCGATGGTACGTCGTTTTCCCATGCGACATTTGATGCGGCGCTGTATTTTCTCCACCGCCGTTCTCCTGATATTCTGTCATTTTTCCGGCGTTTACTACTGCTCCGCTTCCACTCTCGTCAATCGCCAGAATATCCCCCAGAAATATCATATGAAGTCCCATGATATTAATATAAAAGCCAAACTCTAACGTCTGCTCCGTTTCAATTTTGCGTGAATTCACATAAACGCCATTTTTACTCTTATTTACAATTTTATATCCGGAGCCTGCTTTTTCAATGACGGCATGTTTTCGTGATACCAGCCTCTGATAATCATAAGAAATGTCATTCTCCGGATGCTTACCGATTGTAATCGTTTTCAGTCCATGTAAGCAGTACTTTTTATAGGAATGTACAATCGAAGATACGCTTCTTACAATCAAAGACACCTTCTTATGTTCCATCCGAAGCCTGATCACATCTCCATCTTTTAATGCTTTCCCCGTTCCTTCCTCTGCGATATCCTTTTCCTTGTTTTTCTTTTTTATATACCATTCATGATCTAATACTTCGAGTTCCAGGCAGTAATTCTGTGATAAAGCAAAAAGATCTTTCGGCAAAATAATAGAATAATCTGCATTATTCATCGAAGGGAGCTGGTATTCCTTAAACGTATCGTTCAAATAAACAGACAATACAAGATTCATCACCGTCACCTCCTCCAGTTATTTTCCAACGCATGGTCCAACTGCTGCTTTTTCTTCTGTTCTGCTTCTTTTTGAAGCATCTGCCTGTTTCTTTTCCTCTTTTTTAACTGTATGACAATTACAAAAATCAGAGCGCCTATCGCCAAAAGCTCATATAGGGCAAACGCTTCGTAAGACAGCAAGATACTTCCTATCTTTTCCATATCTTCACACCGTTTCACAAAATTTTTTCCGTCTCTTCCATACCAGAAGCAGTATGAAAAGTCCTCCCGCTGCCAGCACGCCGCCGATTGTGCCCCAGAAGAGCAGCTTATTCGCATACCAGCGCACGAACCCATTCGTGGATACGGTCAGGCTGTGGATGAAATCAAATTCCGGCTGGAATACAAACTGTCCATCTTCTGATTTTTCACTCGTATCTGTAACATTCCCGGCCAAATCTTCAATCACAAAACGCACCTTCTGGTCTGCTCCTTCCGATATCACAGCGGAACCGCTGAAATGAACCAGATCTTCAAAGCTGTCATAACTTCCCGCTTCTTTCTCATCTACATAAACCGTAACCTTTTTCAGACCGATCGCATCAAAGACATCAAAATCCACATTCTGGCTTTCGGCGTTGACAATCGCATGTTCCAGTCCTGTAACATTCTGAATCTCCGGCGGTGTGGTATCCACGCGGAACAGCACGTCACATTCCTCAAAGTTTGCCGTCTCCGGCTTGTTTCCCGCCATATCCTCTGATGCAACGGCAAGCTGATAGATGCCATCCTCCGCGAAATTTTCCATATCAATCGCATACTCGTACTGATACCATCCGCTCTCTCCGGTCCTGACTCCGTCAACGACAATCTGCTTTCCTTCTTCAAACTGATCATTGACGATCTGCTTTACCGTATATTTCAGATTCTCCAGAGGCGTACCGTCGCGTGTGATCTGAATCTTCAGAGAATCCTTCACCAGCTTGTCCGGATTATACTCGGTGATGACAAGCTTGCTCTGCACCTTCTGTGTATACGCATCCTTCAGAGAAATCAGATAATCGTCAAACACATAGACCGACCCGAAACGGTTTACCGTAAAGGTCACTTCTGACACCTCTTCGTTTCCTGCCAGATCAGAAACTTTCACAGTCAGCGTATAAATGCCATCGTTTTCCGGCTTCTTTTCAAAGGTATCGTTGATACCGGAACCGCCGCGGCCGTTTCGGTTCAGATTCTTTATAAATTCCTCCGTAACGTCCACATTCTTCTCATCCTTCCGCGTGCGAAGGAGTTTTACCTCATCTCCTGCGAGGTTCACATCCCCATAGCTGATAGAAGGCACGACGTCCCCTTTATAGGACTTTCCGTTTTCCACGCCTTCAATAACCGGCTTTTCAATCTTCGTATCTACCGTAAACTCCTGCCCCGCCACGGAATCGCCATAAGAGGCTTCCCCGCTCTCATTGCCTGCCATATCGCTCATGGTGATATCAAAGGTGTAATCCCCATCTTCTTCGTAAGAAAAGGTAGCCGTATGTACATCCCCGCTGCCGCTCCAGGAAGCTGCCGGAGCAGTCATCGCACTGCCGCCCAGAGACGCCGTCTGTGTAAACTGCACCCTGCTCTCATCAAAATTGCGCTCGGTAATGGTAACGGTAGCCGTCCGTTTTTCCTTAAAGTATTTTCCATTCTGCGCATCGTTGTTATCATAGCTTACTGTGACAACCGGCGCTGTCTGGTCAATCGTAAATTCTTTCGGGTTTGCGGAATTCCCGTAACCTACCCTTTCTTCCGGACATTCATGCCCCGCAAGGTCTGTACAGCGGATTCCGAAGGTATAGTCGCCATCTGCGTGGTAAGTAAGCGTCGCCGTATGTCTCGTATCATCTCCATTTCCATCTTTGCTTCCTGCTATGGTCGTCCAGTTGCTCAGGGCAGGAACTGCTCCGCTCGTATTCCGGATCGTCGCTTTCACCTGATCCGGATCGAAGTTTCTCTCAGTAACGGTAATCGTCGCTACACGGTCATTCCGATAATACTTCCCGCTGTCCGGCGAATTATTATTATAGGAAACATCAATTCTCGGCGCTGTGGTATCGATTTTTATCTCTCTTTTACTTTCCTGACTTCCGAATCCCCGTATATTTCCGGCGTTATCCTCGGCATATACCTGAATCACCACATGATTACTGTTGTTCTTCGCGCTGTCAACCGTGATACTTCCCGACCAGCTTTTCTTCAGATCTTTCTGGCTTGGAAGCAGCTCCTCAAAGGAATACAGCACGCCGCTCTGCGTGATCTGGTCTTTCTTCGGCAGATCTTTATTTAAAACGCGGTATTTGATTTCTTTCAGGCCGGAATACGTACCTCCTGCTTCCGGATCCTGCACTTTGATATTCACTTTTACATTCTTTTTGTAGATTCCATTGACCGGCTGCTTTTCCGGCTCAATCGTAATCTTCGGCGCCAGCGATTCCACCTTTGGCTTTCTGTTGTCCGCAATCATCCCACCGCTGCTGATATAGGCTGTGTTTCCTGCCATATCCTTAATCCGCACATAGATAACCGCGCGCTGGTTTGGCTGAATGGTAACTTTATCAAACGGTTTCCACTCATCTTCTGAAATTCCTCTCAGGCTTGCTTCTTCGATTGCTCTCCCTTCATCTGTCTGAATGTAATCCACACGTGCAATCGGAGAAGTTTCATCTCTCTCTGTCCCCGTTACCGTGATGGCGCCTTTTGCCCAGAATCCAACGGTCAGATCATCTATCAGGTCGCTCCAGGTTTCTTTCTTCTTTTCCTTCTTTTCTCCTGCTTCCGCCTTTACCGTTCCGGTCGGCGGCGTCTGGTCTACCGTAAATTCATAAGGAGCGACGGAGTCCCCGGTATTTACTTCCCCGGCTTTATTTCCCGCTTTATCCGTATATGCAATGGAAAAAGTATAATTGGCATCCCTGTTGTAAATAATGGTTGCCTCATGTGTATCCCAGTCATCTCCCCGGTTTGATTTATGTGTATCCCATTTCAGCATTGCTTTAGGATGAATATCCTTCACCAGATTTCCTTTGGCGTCACGGGCTGTAATCGTAATTCCCTTCTTCGCGTCCTGCGCATCAAAATGATTGCTGCGCTCCCTGATTTTTACTGTAGCCTTCCGCATTGCCGGAAAATACTTCCCATTCACTGCATAGTTGCCCTGATAACTGACTTCAATTTCCGGCGGCGTCGTGTCAATGTCAAGTTCTAATGTTCTCGTACTTTCATTTCCTGCATAATCCGTTACTTTCACGTATACTGTCGTCTTAGAGCTATTATTTTTTTCGGCATCCACTGTGATTTCTTCTGAAAAGTCGCTCATGAATTCGCTCTGCTTCGGCTTTTCTCCCTCACATGGAATCCAATTCTCCCACTTTTCTTTCCGTTCCTTTTCATCCTTCTTCCATATTTTTGACTCACCAGCTTTCCATGTATATTTCTGTGTTACCTGCCTATCCTTCCTTACCTCACAGATTACTTCTTTAATCCCCGAATAATCTCCCGTCTGTCCCCCTTTCTGAGTCTCGCTGGCATTGATCTGTACCTTAACATCATGATTATAGATTCCATTCTCATTTGCCGGTTCCGGTACACATGCTACTTCTACCTGCGTCTTATCCACTACCAGTCTTATTTTCACATTGATATGCTTCGGCGTAATAAGTCCCAAAAGCCCTTTACTCACAGTAATGCTGAAAATTTCCTGCGTTTCTTCAAAGTTCAGCGCTTTCTTTCTGCTGCCCGCGTCATTGACCTGTACATATGTATAAGGATTTTGGGGCGTCACTTTTATCTTCGTATCCTTCGGAAGTATATAGACACGGTTTCCCTTATCATCCGTGTAGTCACGAATGGAATTCACCGTCTGACTCTCGTCTGCACGATTGACAAAGGTAATCTCATAGTCGTCCCCCACTAACGGATTTTCTGTATGATCGATCTTTTCATCTTCTGCAAATGTTACCTGCACCTTCGCCGTCGTTTGCTTTACTTCGCCATCTGTAAGGGAGAGTATCAACTGTTTTTCTTCCCCTTCTGCTTCTTTCACGGCGTCTGTGATGAGCTTTTCCGCACCATTGACTTTCACAGAAGAGACATGATACCCCTCGTTCTGGCTCATCGTAATCTGGGCTGTTTTATCCCAATCTGCGAAAAACATTCCGTTTCCAGTGTTCCCGGGATAAGAAACTTTTCCCATCCCCTCCGTGCCTTCCACAATGACCTGCACCTGACAGCAATTCGGTGCAAAAGTGATTTCATAGTTATAATCCCTGTCCACGCTATCAACCATATCTATATATCCACAATTGTTATCCTGATACTCACTCTTAAGATTATTTTTCACAACTCTGGAAACGCGGTAATTCTCTTTTGGCTTTGCCATGATACAAAACTCTTTCTTATTCTGGACCGTTGTGACACTTCCGCCATCCCCTGCTTTTCCTTCCGGAGTCATACTTACAGTTCCATGTTGGCTGTCATACTTGACGCTCACGGTATATACCTGCACAAAAGAAGCTTCCAAAATGACGTTTTTTGTTATTGTAATATCCTTTTCAAAAGATTTCTTCCCTGCATCCGTAATGGTCTGAACCTCTCCATTCATCCGAACTTCCTGAATCCGGTAATTCTCTTTTGCGCTCACGCTCAGGCTGACTTTCTCATTCTGACCGGCCGTCACAGACTTCTGACAATTATTCAGACGAACCGCGCCGCCCTCAGGATTATAATCTTGTGCCGAAACCGTATACTCTGCCGCAAATTCAGCTGCCAGAGCCGGTACGGGGAGCATTCCCACAATCATCCCAAATACCAGCAGCCACGCGAAAATCCGCTTTGTCATGTCTTTCCTCTGTATCCTCATTTTCGCTCTCCTCCTCTGTATTGTTTCATATATTGATAATTCCTGCCCTGGAAAACCAGATACAGGTTCAGTGATAGAAACAAAATTCCTATACTTGTCATTGCCAGTCCCACGGCCTGTATTTTCAGGAATCCCAGCGTCACATTCAAAACCCCTGCCGCTAAAGATACCAGAGCCGCTGTCACAGATTCCCTGTTCGGAAAAAATCTCTTCAGGCTTCCCGAAGTTTCCTCATAGCCACATCTGCACCTTGAAAAATTTCCTCGCATATTCTCCATTCGGTTTCGCTCTCTGCTGCATTTCAGCAAAAACTCTTGTTCAAAAATAATACTGAGCCAGAACACGCCTGCAACCACATCTACCGCCGCTCTCTGTGCTCCTGTCCCATACGGGGAAAGGAACGGAACGCACAGCAGCGCAAAAAAGCCAAGAAAAGCTGCCCCCAGAGCCAACTTTAAATAATGTATAAATTTCTCTGAGCCCACTAAATCACCTCATTCGTATGAATCACCACAATGTCCTGTAAAATTCTGAAATCCCTGCGCTCCTGCACAGAGCCCTTTTCCTTCCGCCGCAGCCCTGCCGTTTTCAGTACCTCCGTCCCATTGACGCTATATTGCAAAACACTCGTGCCCTCTCCGTTCCTTATGGCTGCTTCTTTCTGTTCCTTCTGCAAGATCGGTTCGGTCAGTTTTGCGCATCCCGCCGCTGCCAGAACCGAATGATAGGACTTCTTTGGGCTCTTTTCATTTGCCGCGCGCATCTGCTCGATGGATTTCCTTGCCGTGCGTCCGCTCAGATCGCTGATAACCTTCCATATCCGAAATTTCACCCAGAAAATTACCGCCAACACAAGGCTGACACCCGCAAGGGAAAACGCGGCAATCGAAACAATCCGGTAAATCTGTGCCATATCATTCTCCCCTTTCTTCCGTATTTTCATATGAACGTTCCATATTTTCTCTATACTCCGGATAGAAGTTCTGAATATGATCCTGAATCGTCATGGAGGACTGCTGTGTTACAGATAATGCCTCCGCCTTCTTACAGACAGTTTCAAGAATCCGGAGAACTTCCTTTTTCTCTACTTTCACAGTCGCAAACCCTTTTCTATGATGATTCAGAAGGTTCCCGATCTCCTGGTACATCGTGAGCTTAATATATGCGGCGTCATCATAGTCGTAATCCTCTATCTTATCAATACACACCTGTACGGATTTTAAAAGCTCCTCATACGCTTCCTTTGTCGGTTCCTTCACACTGGTCGCATTCACCACATACCGGGAATAAAAGTCACCGATAATCTGATAACTTTCCGATACATCATAATATGGATAGTCCTTATTCCCACTCTCTACAACCGTCTGGAAATACGGATAGGACTTCAGGACTCTCTCACGGAAGGAATTGTCCCCGCCGGAATACAGATAAAAATAAGTAATCCCCGCTTCATAAGCCAGGTCAAGATATTCTGTCGGCTCTGTGTCAAACTGTTCCTTATTTTTATTATATTTTGCCGTGAACTGCCTGCTCTCGGTATCCCCGAATTTCCCGTTATCCTTGTATGCGTCCAGAAGTTTCCGGTAGGCCCGGAAATCTGTCCCGAACAGATCAATCGCCTCCAGGTAGGTATTCACCTTCGTCTCATAGGGCGTGGAACTGGAAATATTGATTTTCTGGTCGTAATCCTTATTGTTCTCATACACGCTCCCCGCATGTGCCGCAATTCCAGTCAGCATCAGAACCAGCGCTGCCGAGGCCGCCGCGATAAAAGCTGCCAGTTTCCGCTTCTGTCTCTTTTTATACGCTTCGCCTTCCTCCTCATGATGCTCCAGGGCGTACATCAGCTCATTGCAGTTCTGGTAACGATCCTCCGGGTCAAGCGCCGTACATTTGTCAATCATCCGCTCCAGGCCGCCCGGCAGTTCCGGGTTCCACTGACGGATCGGCGCATACATATAATCCGGCTCCCGCGGGTCCTCCGCCGTCAGGAGATGGTGCAGCGTCATACCCAGCGCATAGATATCTGATCTGGCGTCCGTCTGGCGCGCGCCATGCTGCTCCGGGGGCGCATAGCCTTTCGTTCCCAGAATGGTCGTATCCGCCAGATTTTTTTCCTTATATTCGCGGGCAATTCCGAAATCAATCACCTTCAGATTTCCCTCCGGCTTCAGCATGACATTCGCGGGCTTCATATCACGGTAAATGATCGGCGGCTTCTGGGAATGCAGGTAATTCAGAGCGTCGCAGAGCTGCTTCGCCCACTCCACAACGACCTCCCAGGGCTGCGCCCCGTACTCCTTCACAACGCTTTCCAGAGACTCTCCCTCAATATAATCCATAATGACGTAAATCGTCTGCCCGTTATCAATAATGTCCACAATCCGCGGCAATGCCGGATGATCCAGGCGCTTCATCAGGTTCGCCTCCGCCAGAAGGCTGTTCACCACGACTTCATTCAGCTTCCCCCTTGCGTTCTTTCGAATCTCTTTTACCGCCCACTGTTTATTCAAACGCCTGTCCATTGCCAGATACACAACGGACATGCCGCCTTTTCCAATCTGCTTTAAAATTTCGTACTTGCCGTCGATGACTGTTCCAATCTGTGTCGCCATACGCTCATCTCCCTATCCCTCGCATTTCACCAGGACTACCGAAATATTGTCCCTCTCTTGTCTTTCCTTTACCCGTTCTACCAAAACTCTGCTGTTCTGCTCCATCTCTTCCACAGTTCGAACATGCAGCGGCCGGAACTCTTCAAACATCTCATCCTCTGACAACTCATGCCGGAATCCATCGGAACAAAGCATGTATACCGTATCCTCCTCTGTCTCTCCCAGAAGAATCTCCGGTGTCACAATCTCAGACGCTCCCACGCACTGTGTCAGAACATTTCTCTTCGGATTACGCTCCGCCTGCTCTGGCATCATATTTCCTCTTTTTACTTCTCTGGCTACATAAGTATGATCTTCTGTAAGCTGCTCTACAGAATCCGTAATCCGGTAAACCCTGGAATCTCCCACATGCGCGATCAAATAACGCCCATTCATAAGCAGAAGTGCGCTCACCGTCGTCCCCAGCCTGACTCCCTCCTGCTTTCCATGCTCCACAATCTTGTCATTGCATAGCTGAATCAGCCGCTTCCACTCTGCCGCCAGCCCTTCCCATGACAGACCGGGAAGCTCCCCCGGAAGCTGGATTTCAAACCATTCTTCAAAAGCGCGGATGACCGTAGCGCTGGCCAGTTCTCCCTTCTCCAGCCCTCCCATGCCGTCGCACATGACGCACATAGCGATTTGCCCGTGCGATTCTGTCTCTGCGATTTTCAGGCACACACTGTCCTGATTCGTTTTTTTACTGATTCCTATATCTGAAACTGCCGAACCCAGATACCTCATTTTCTCCCTCCTTCGGTTTGCATCATAAGTGTTCCCTGTTGATATGAAACTCAAAAACCTCATTTGCAAGCGTCAGCTCATCCCCGTCAAAAATTTCTGTTTCCTCATCTTCTCCGATCAAAACGCCGTTTACAAATGTGTGATTGGTGGAATGGTCGTCTTTCAGATAGTAGGAAGCGCCCCTCCTTATAATATCCGCATGGACGCGGCTCACGGCATTGTTATTGGATACGAAATAATCCACAGAACTTCTTTCTTTTCCGATTCGAAATACCGGTTTATTTATGAAAATCTTATCGTTATTACTGCTTCTGATCAGGTACGTACCAAGCACCTGTTTTTCCCTCAGCAGGGCCGTCTCTTTCTCTTCCAGAAGGGTCGTCCCTTCTTCCTCTAAAAGCGTCGTTCCTTCTTCCTTTCGTGACGTCATATCCTTTTCATATACTCCCTCACTTTCTTCCTGGAAAAAGCTGTTTTTCCTCTGCTCCATCCACCGCTTATAACGAAGCGCCTGACTCTGCCCCGGCTCGTCTCTTCGCAGATACTGGTAGACCTTTGGGTTTACCCGCATGATATAGCGTTCCATTTCTTCCTCCGAATAGACGGACATCCGGCACAAAAAGTCTGTAAAGTGATCGATAAAATTTGTATTTTCCTGCATTTGAATCGTGGAATTGTATGCGATTTCATGAAGATATGAGAAAATGCTGTTCCAGAAGTTTGAACTAAAAATCGGTTGATAGATGAGATAAAGTTCTCTTGTACTTTCGTTTATAAAGGTATACCGGAGCTCCAGAAGAAGATTTTCCATTCGGAAGCCATACTGCTTCGTCTTTTTCGTAATCTCAATAATTTGTGCAAGAATCAGGAAAAAATCATCTCTGCTGATCCCCCTTTGCAGGTAGCTCTGTAAAGAACTCCCGCACGGCGCCTGATAGCTTAATTTCTTCTTGCCGTCCATCTTCGGACGTATCAGACCGCGGATCATTTTTTTATGAAACATCTCAAGCTCCTGTTCATTCACTTTTTCTGTCCGTTCCAGCCTGCTTTTGATGAATATTTGATTATTTTTATAAGATATTTTGAATTTTGACATATGCGAATCGCCCGTCTCATAAATATTAAAACGATAG
>CALCMD010000038.1 GCA_937965795.1 uncultured Lachnospiraceae bacterium
TTCTTAGGAGTTAGTTTCCGAATTCCCTGCCCCCGTTTGCGTGAGATACGTTTCCCCCCGACCTGCGTACGAAATGAACACAACCGCCCGCCAAACCAGAATTTTGCATCATTTCGCAAAAAACAGCACCTTCCCCGCCCTCTTCCACCGCCTGCTAAAAGGCAGCACAACCGCCAGACTGATTCCAAATCCTGCCGCCAGTAATACCAGAATGCCCAGCATTACATTCCAGCGCTCCATCGGAAGATATTTCAAAAACAATATCTGCACCGGCTTATGGAGAAGATAAATGCCAAAGCTGCATCTCGCCGTCTGTTGTACAAACTTCGCCGCCTGCACATTCGGCTTTTGAAAAAACCTCCGAACCAGTTCAAACAACGTCATCCCCATAATAAAAATGAAAATACTGCTGTACCACAACAACCGGTTTGATTTATAAAACTCATTTACATAAAGATAATACTGTCCTGCCGTGTTCATAAGGAACGCCGCACCGCCTGCCAGCAGAAGGTATCTGCTTTTTATTTTCTCCAAAACCCGGCAGGAAAGAAAGTATCCTGTGAAGAGATAACATCCATACGCACCGCCCAGATAATCCAGCTCCAGCTTAAACTTCAAAGTTTCGCCCCCCGGAACCGCCTCTGTCAGAAACACATTTACCGTAGGAAGAATAAAAAACACAAAGATGCCTGCCAGATACGGAAGGCCGAATGACTTTCTGTCTTTTACTGCCCGCACCGTCATGGACAGAAAAGGAAGCGCCACATACATTCCGATAATCATTGGCATATACCACATATGGGATAACTCCAGCGTCCGCAAAAACAGCATCTCGCAAATAAGATCAGAAAATTTAAATTCCACATTCTGAAAAACACAGACAAACAGATAATTTAATAAAATCCAGATTTCCGTCGTAAGCACAAGCGGAGCCAGGGATTTTTTGTAAAACCTCCCCGGCTCCAGCTCACGTCCCAGAAGAAGCGCTCCCGTGATCGCAAGAAAAAGCGGAACTCCCAGACGCCCAATGGTAAAAAGTGTATTCTCCACCAGCCAGGGAACCGTATCGACTCTGTATTCTCCCCGCATGACTGCCCCGTAAAAGCTCTCCGTCGCATGGCAGAGCACCACGCACAGGATCGCACATACTCTGGCATAATCAATCCAGCTTTGTCTCTCCTTCATTCCTGCCTTCCTCCTGCTTTCCGCCGCCGATTTTTTTCGAAATCAAATATCTGGGTCTGGCTTTTACTTCCTCATAAATCTTCGATATGTAATACCCGATGATTCCCAGACTGATCATAATCACGCTGCCAATCATCAGTATCAACAGAATAACAGTCGTAAAGCCCTCAACTGCATGTCCCATAAAAAATTTCACAAGCGTCTGGATTCCCATAATCATCGCAAAAAAGAACACAAAAACACCCGCCACCGTCACAAGCTGCATGGGAACCGCGGAAAAAGCCACAAGATTGGTTATCGCATATTTCACCAGGGACCAGGTGGACCACTTAGATTCCCCTTCTTCCCTCTCCCGCACGTCAAACTCCACCGTGGTTGTCCGATATCCAATCCATGAGGATAATGCGCGGAAAAATGCGTTCCGCTCCGGCAGCGCCAGCAGTGCGTCTACTGCTTTTTTGTCCATCAGCTTAAAATCAGACGCACGGGACATGTCGATTTTCACGGCGCTTGAGATCATACGATAAAAAAGCCCGGCGCTGGCACGATGCAGAGCGCTCTCCTTCCCTCTGCTCCTTTTCACGCCTTCCACTACTTCATATCCCTGTTCCCAGAGCCGGTACATCTCCACCAGCGTTTCCGGCGGATGCTGCAAATCACAGTCCATCACGGCGCAGCATTCCCCGGAGGCGCTGGCAAGCCCTGCAAAAATCGCAGACTCCTTTCCAAAATTTCTGGAAAAATGAATCCCCACAATATTTTCATTTCCTTTTGCCGCTTTTTCAATCTCGTTCCAGGTCTGATCCCTGGAACCGTCATTTACAAAAACCAGCTCATAAGGAATCGACGCTTCTTCCAGAATGCTGCTGATCGCCGTCGCAGCCCTGGCAAGCATTTTCTCTTCGTTGTAGGCAGGCAATACTACTGATAACATATTAAAAATCGTATCCTTTCCATCTATTTTCATGATTCATCTTCAGACAATCGTAAATCCCTGTTAACTTTACCTGCTCTTTCCTGAAAATGCAAGGCTTAACCACTTATTTTTTTCTATGAACCATTGAAACAGGCAGGAGAGCAATAGTACAATGACAACACACAGGAAAATTGAATAGCTCTCTCCGAACACCCGTCTCATCATTTGTCCGATGATCAAAATGTGAAGATACATCATTGTCATCGATGTTTTTCCCACATAAGCCAATATCCCATTGAATCCCCTTACTTTACTCAGCGCTACCGCTAATACGGTCAGAATTACTCCAAAGGTCATGGGAAATAATAAGGCAAATACAGGATTTGCATAATGGCCGTTTTTCATATCCAGATGATAGTCAAAACTGCCCTTCCAGCATAAATAGACAAACAGAGCTGAAACAGCAATGGAAGCGCCCATTGCAATCCCTTTGAAAAGCGTTCCTTTTTCTTCCAGGACGCCTGTGATATATTTTTTTCCATAATAACCAAGCATCAGGTAAGCCATCGCAAGTGGCACGACATCTATATTCCAGGGCAATTTTAGCCAATTGGGAATGAGGGCGGTATCACCTGGAATGAAAAATGCGGATTCCAGGATTGCGATTCCATAACAGCCTGCATAAAGCAGAGCCTTCCATTTGTTTGAGGATATATGTAATTCAATGAGGGATACTGCAATCTCTGCTAAAAACAGAACTGTTGCAAACCAGTAAACACCTGACTGCCTTCTTCCTCCCACTACAAAACACGCAAAACTGCTGATGCTCAGGCTTCCATCAAGGATAGAGCATAACATAAAAAAGGCAAAGCACGGAAGAAGAAGCCTTTTTGCTTTTTTTACTGCCCACATTTTCCACTCACTCTTCTGCGGCATGTGTAACAAAAAGCCACTCAAAATAAAAAATAATGGCATGTGAAACCAAAAAATAATTTGTATCATACGCGCATCTGCATTCGAATGTCCAACAATTACCGTTATGATTAACAACGCTCTGAGGACGTCGATCCACATACATCGCCCGCCTGACGCACGCAAACTTCTCTGCTGTTTCTCAATTTCCATTTTCTTTTCCCCTGACAAAATTCCCCTTACATAAACTGCCTTACCAATTCACCAGTCTTATCATCTTCTTTTCCACCCAGCAAACCACATAAGCAAGTATTAAAACAATTGGTATACTGAAAACAATATTCAAATACGGACTCATAGCCCCTCCATTCAGTGAAATCACCGTTTGCTGCACTGGAAAAGCTGTCAAATACATAGCATACGAAAGATTTCCTATTTTGGAACCTTGATGCAGAATCTGCTTTGTCCCAATCAAAAATGTAACAATGATTACTGGAAGAAACAGGATATTTCCCCAGAAAGAAAGCTTGATCCAGCTAAACAGAAACCAACCAATAGCAGCCGCCAGGCCAAACCTGATATCGAAAATCATTTTCTCTTTATTTAGATAGTACCATCCTCCCATAAAAAACAATACTACTGCCTGGGCCGCTGACAAAATTACGGAGCTGGAGACTTTACATCCGATCCAATAAAAGACAACACAGCTTATCAAAAGTCCTGCTCCAAAAATTATATTTTTTTCTTTTTTCAAAAATTTCATTTTATATAATACATAAAGAAACACATAGCATAAAAATTCGACCGGAAGTGTCCACAAAGAGCCATTGACTGTTGAGAGAAGGTTGCCCCTCTCAAAAACACCCGGGAGATTATGTACTGGAATCAGGCAGATATTTAGCAGGTATTTCCATGTATTTATATTTCCAAAATATGCACCGCTCCCTAAGGTACTCATACATGGTCCCAAAAAGAATACACTCGCAAGAATCACCACTGCCAAAGGCGGGATAATTCTTTTAATTCTTGAAAATATATACTTTCTTCCGCTTAATTTTTTCACTGTCAATGACTTAGTAACATACAGGCCGCTGACAAAAAAGAAAAAGCACACTGCCAGGCTTCCCCATGTTACACCTGTCAGCCGATACAGCAAATCCTCACTTCCGTCTGCCAGTATGTGCGCATGGGAAACCAAAACGCCAATTGCCGCTAAAAAACGAACCAGATTAATATTCGTACTTCTTTCTTCTATTTTTTCACCTAAGGTTGCCTTTTTTATAACAGAATTTTCTGTTTTCAAATCTCTACCCTTTCTTCTCTTCACGCATAGCAGCGCTCACTGTTTCCCCACTGTCTTTTTCCTGCTTCATTTCCTCCAAAGCCACAATCTGCGCCAGCCTCCGTACGCGTGCTGTAACCCGTGATAACGCCACAGTCAGAGAAAAAATAATAATCAATGAAAATACAAACCCCAAAAAGAAAATCATGTTAACCGGAGAATAAATCCCTAAAAAGTTTGAAAAACCTACCATAATTCCCGGCACTGCCGTAAAAATCAGCAATACAAGATCGCACAGCAGCCATCCGAGAACATATTTCAATTCCAGTTCTCTCTTTCGGAGCATATTAATAATGATAAGCAATCCGCAAATCAGAACTGCTGCAATCAAGATTCTTACTTTTATTGTCATCTTGCACCCTCCTAACGTAAACGTTCAATCAAGATTGCCAAGCTCACTTTAATCATATAGTAACCCGATTTCTTTAATGAGATAGACGAAACTCCGGCCTCTCTTTCGTGCATCACGACCGGTATCTCCTTAATCCGGCATTTATGGCGGAGTAACCGTGCTACACTCTCCGGTTCCGGATAATCTCTGGGATAATCCTTGATAAACAGTTCCATCACTTTTCTGTTACACATCCGCATTCCGGAAGTTGCATCCGTAATTTCCTGCCCAAAAAGCAGTTTTGTCAAAAAGGCAAAGTAACGGATTCCGACTCTCCGAAGCCCGGATGACTGAAACCCTTCTTTTGTAATAAATCTGGAGCCTATCACCATATCGATCTGCTCCTTCTCCAGGACCTCACTCATTGCTTCCAGATAAGCGGCGTCATGCTGTCCATCGCCATCAAACTGAACCGCTACATCGTAATTATGCTGGTACGCATATAAGTATCCAGTCTGCACCGCTCCGCCGATTCCCAGGTTAATGGGAAGATTCAGCACCTTTAAGCCATGCTCCCGGCAAATATCCATCGTGTTATCCTTTGAACAGTCATTAATGATGATGTAATCAAAATCCGGAGCTTTTTTCTGCAAATCTGTCACTGTTTTCACGATACTGTCCTGCTCATTATAGGCAGGTATAATTGCTATTTTTTTCATCATCCATCCCTTTTTCTGCTGTTAAGTCATATTGTTTGATTTTTGCCCCTTTGCATATTGACGGTTTAACACTTTCGCAAACCATTTCGGCCAGAATTTACAATACATCACATATTCCTCTGCACTTCTGGCATGGTCTCCGATAATCGCTGATGTTTCGGAACCTGCGTGAATCCGGTGACACATCAATGCTTTCCTATCATAGACAAACGCACCTTTCCTCCTGGAAATCATCTCCCATGCCTCCCAGTCCTCACAGCTTCGAAAACCGTCCTTAAAAATGACGTCCGGAAGGTTTTTCTTCACATACATGACCGACGGACAGCAGATGGGGGAGCCAAAAGACAGAATCCTTCGTCTTACGAAACGGCTGTTCTGAAAAGAGTGAATCCGAAGAGGAGCCAGCATCATTCTTTTTACTTTCAATAAAGTATTTTCTTTTACAATCTTCCCATTCCGTATTTCGTAGTAATCACTGAAAAAAATCAGAGGTTTCTTAAAATTCTCTACCGCTCTGACCGCCCTTTCCAGATAATCTTTTCGGTAAACATCATCCTGATGGGCAATCGTTACATACTCTGTCTTTGCACACTGATAACCAAAATTCCAGTCCTGTGTAATCCCTCCCGGTCCTTCATTGATAAAGAGCGGGATCTGATATTTTTCCGCCAACTGCGTAATATGATGATTCGGCGTGGAAGTAACCATAATAATCTTACTTTTCACCGTCTGCCCTTTCAGGGACTCGATACATTCCTCTAAAAAATCGCTTTCCTGATATGCACAAATAACAAAGGTATGTTTTTCTGTTTTCATATGATTCTCCTGCATGATTCTAAATCTTCAGAATTTTATGGTAAAGTTCAACCGATAACTCCTGTGTCTGCTCCCATGTGTGTTTCGCTGCTTGCTCTGCCATCCTTTTCCGGTCTAATGAACGCTTTCCCTCTAAATATTCTACTGCAATATCGGCCAGTTTTCCTGGAATCTCCTGATCTGTCCCCGTAACTGCCGTCCCGTATCCGTCCATCGCTTCCGGGATTCCTCCCACATCGCAGCCTACCGGGATGACTCCGCAGGCCTGTGCTTCCTTGATCACACAGGAATATCCCTCATTTCTGCTCGGTACGATCAGAAGAGCTGTTTTCGCATACTCCTCTGCCAGCTTTTCCTGAGAAATCCGTCCGGTAAATACCACTGGAAGCTCCTGCATCTTTTGTTCCAGTTCCCTGCGCAGGCTTCCATCTCCTATCACCCGGAATTTCGTCTCCGGATGCTTTTCGTAAATTCTGTAGAAAATTTCCGGCAGCCTGTCAGCGCCCTTGACCGGTATCAGGTTTCCCACAAAAGAAACGACCGCCCTCTTTTGTCTGTCTGTCGGTAAATTTTGTCCGAAAACCTCTCCATCTATCCCATTATAGACAACTGCTGCATTCTTTCCCGAATACCCCAGCTCCTTTGCACGTTTCCTTAACGCTTTACTTACAAACTCCACGGCCGCCGCATTTTCCAGAACCTGCACCATCGCCCTTTGGATTTTCGGCTCCGCCAGAGTAAGATTAATTTCGCTTCCGTGACAGGTAACGACGTAGGGAATCCCTCTTTTTTGACAAAATTTCTGTACGCCCATCCCTACGGGCCATACCCAATGCAGGTGAACAAGATCTATCCTTTTTCCGCCTGCGCTGTCCCGCTCCAGCATGTCCGCAATCTTTCGTCCATAGAGAGAGGGAAAAAACCTTGCTGCTGCCATGCCTGCAAATCCCATTTTTGCCATCCGTAACTGATACTCGACGTCCAACTGACGGCAGACTGGTTTTGACTGACGCGGTATCTTCCTGATTCCCGAAAGGTATTTCTGCACTGTTTTCGAATACTCGACCCCATAAATATATGGAAATACCTGTATTCCCTTCTTCTGTAATGCCTGTATTCTCTTTGTCACAAAAATACCGCCCATCGGGACGTCTTTCCTGGGGACAAAACCATTGATATATAAAATTCTCATCTTATTTTCCTAAACATTCAGATATTCTCTGATGTGATCCACAACCTGCCCGATGTCGTCCCGGCTCATATACGGGTGTATCGGCAATGCCAGCACTCTGTCGCACAATTCTGTTGTATTCGCAAAATGCTTCTCCTCCGATTCAACATTCTCAAAGGCTTTCTGCCTATGCATAGGCTTCGGATAATAAACCATGCTCGGAATCCCTTTTTCCTTTAGATACGCCTGTAATCCTTCCCTTGCCTCCCGATCTGCAAGCTGTATCGTATACTGTGCCCAGCTTGAATAATATCCTTCGGGAACAACCGGAGTTTTCACCACATCTTTTAAAAGTTTCGTATATTCCTTTGCCGCTGCATTGACGTTCTCAAGCTCGTACTGCTCAAATGCTTTTAATTTGACTTGCAGCACTGCCGCCTGTATCGTATCCAGCCTTGAATTCATGCCAATGCGCACATTATCGTATTTGCATTCTCCTTTTCCGTGAATGCGCGCCGAGCGGAGATAATCTGCCGCCGCGTCATCATCCGTAAAGACCGCTCCGCCATCCCCATAGCATCCGAGAGGTTTCGCCGGGAAGAAAGAAGTCGTAGAAATGTCTCCAAAGCTGCACGCCTTTTTTCCGTGCAGTTCTCCTCCAAATCCCTGCGCGCCATCCTCCAGAATCTTCAGTCCATATCGATCTGCAATCGCCCGGAGTCTGTCATAGTCGGCCGGCTGTCCAAATAAATCTACTGCCACGATAGCCCTGGGAACCGCTTTCTGCTCTGAAAGAGTTCTCTGTATCGCCTGTTCCAGACTCTCCGGGCTCATATTAAAGGTATCTTTATCCACATCCACAAAAACAGGGAGCGCCCCCTCAAAGGATACCACCTCGCCGGAGGAAAAGAACGTAAAATCCGGTACAAATACCGCATCTCCCGCTTTGATTCCCCACGCCATCAGCGCCAGCGTCAGGGCGTCTGTTCCATTTGCACAGGTAATGCAATGCTTTACGCCCACATAATCCGCCAGACTCTGCTCAAGCTCGGCCACCTGCCTTCCGCTGATAAAATTACTGTCCATAATGACCTGGTTTACCGCCTCGTCAATCTCTGCCTTTAATGCCTGATACTGTGCTTTCAAATCCCGAAACTGCATTTTTCTACCTTCTCTCCACTAATCCATCTTCCGTTTCTTCATAGCTTCTGCCACACTCCTTGCAGGTAAATCCTGTCTTTAGCAGGGCGCCGCACTCGCATACCCAGCCATGATGCCTTGCCGGAACTCCCGCTACCAGTTCATGCGCTTTCACATTTCCGGTCACTACGGCTCCCGCGGCAATCATTGCCCATTCGCCCACAGTATGTCCGCACACAACCG
Source organism: uncultured Lachnospiraceae bacterium (assembly GCA_937965795.1). Lineage (GTDB taxonomy): Bacteria > Bacillota > Clostridia > Lachnospirales > Lachnospiraceae > Hominisplanchenecus_A. The sequence goes on from CALCMD010000038.1 coordinate 8,776, forward strand.
TTGCATTCGCCCCGACAGTCGCCCCCGTCTTTAATAATGTCTTTTTATATCCCGCGCTTCCCTTTGGATATTTTGCACGGGGCGTCAAATCATTCGTAAAGACCATAGACGGGCCGCAGAACACATAATCTTCCAGCTCCACGCCTTCATAAATGGATACATTGTTCTGTACTTTTACGCCATTTCCGATTTTTACATGATTGGAAACATTGACATTCTGCCCGAAGGAACAGTTTCTTCCGATTCTGGCGCCCTTCTGAATGTGACAAAAATGCCAGACTTTCGTTCCCTCGCCAATCACGACGTCTTCATCAATATAACTGCTTTCATGGACAAAATAATCACTCATTAAATTCTCCCTGCATATCCAGCGCCGAAAAATCCTCAAGAGGCAGTTTTACCGGCATTCCTGTTTTCTGGCTTTTATAAATTGCCAAAATCATCTCCAGTGCGTTTCTGCCTGCATGTGCGTCTACATAAGGCGCCCTGTCCGTTTGGATTGCGTCAATCACATCCGCATACAGACTGGTATGCCCGTTTCCGTAAACATTGCTGGTCTGTTCCTCAAGTCCTTTGTTCTTCTGATCTGCGTCGCTCTCATCTGCGAAATTCCACACATCAATATTGTTGGTAGACTTTCCGCCTATCTTAACTGTACCATTTTCCCCGAAAAGATACAAGGTTTCTTCCAGATTCTGCGGATAAACATTTGTCGTTCCCTCAATCGTACCGATCGCGCCGTTTTTAAATTTCACGACCGCCATACCAAGGTCTTCCGCCTCCAGATAATGATGGAACTGCTGCCTTGTAACGCCGTAAACTTCCTCTGCCTCGTTTCCCATCATCCAGCGCAGCAAATCAATCCCATGAATACACTGGTTCATCAAAGCTCCGCCGTCCTGCGCCCACGTACCGCGCCACGGAGCCTGGTCATAATACGCTTTTCCTCTGTTCCACCGCACATGAATCGAACCATGTGAAATTTTTCCAAACCGTCCCGCTTCCAGCGCTTTGCGCATCTCCTGAACCGCTACATTAAAACGGTTCTGATGGCAGGCGGAAACTTTTACGCCCTTTTCTTCCGAACGGCGAATGATTTCCTCTGCATCCCTCATATTCATCGCCATCGGCTTTTCAATAATCACATGGATGCCATGATCGATACAGTAAAGGGCAATCTCTGCATGGAGACCGCTCTCCGTGGCAATTCCCACAAGCTCCAGATCGTTTTCAGCTATCATTTTCTTATAATCCGTATAGCGTTTAATAGAAGCATCTTCACGCAGCCCGTTTTTCTCCAGTACCGTTTCCATATGCTCCGGTACAATATCACATACGGCTGTAAATTCCAGTTTGTTATTGATGACGGCTTTTACGTGGTTCGTAGAAATACGCCCACAACCGATTAATCCATATCTCATCTGTTACCTCCTGAACGCTGCTCCTGCGGCAGCATATATTATTTGAGCAATTTGCAAAGTTTCTCCGCGGCGTCCCCGTCCCCATAACAGGTTTTTCTTTTCCTTTCGTCCGGCATTACATTTCTCACCTTCTCAAGAATATCTGCGGTATCCGGTCTGGCCAGGATATTCCAGTTTCCATCCAGTGTTTCTACCCACTCTGTCTCGCTGCGCACCGTTACACACGGCGTTTTTAAAATATAAGCTTCCTTCTGTAATCCGCCGGAATCCGTGACTACCTTTTTTGCATTTTTCGTAAAGTAAAGCATGTCCAGATATCCGATCGGTTCGATAAACAAAATATTCTGATACTCATGCTTTTCATGAAGCTCATCCACAAAATGTCTGGTTCTTGGATGAACCGGGAAAAGCACCTTTGCGTCAAACTGTTCAAACGCTGCAAGAATATTTTCAATCTTCTCCAGGCTGTCCGTATTCTCGGCTCTGTGAACCGTGGCAAGATACCATTCTTCGATATCCCCGATTGGCTGGTACAGGCTTTTGGTCCTGTTCAGATAATACTCTCTGCCCTTCTCCTCCATGATTCGTGAATAGTATAACACGGCGTCGCACATGACATCCCCAATCTTGTAAACGCCCTTTTCGATTCCTTCTTTTTTCAGGTTTTCCACCGCTGAATCTGTCGGACACAGCAAAAATGCAGAAACGTGATCTGTCAGCACACGGTTCTGCTCCTCCGGCATTCTTCTGTTATAAGAACGCAGTCCTGCCTCCACATGAATAATCGGGATATTCAGCTTTGACGCCGCCAGCGCGCCGGCAAGCGTAGAATTCGTATCGCCATAAACCATCAGGTAATCCGGCTCCTCCTTCATCAAAATGTCCTCTATCCCTGTCATCATCTCAGCCGTCTGCCTTGCATGCGTTCCTGAACCTACCCCCAGATTAAGATCAGGACGCGGAATATGCAGCTCTTCAAAAAAGATATCTGACATATTCTTATCATAATGCTGGCCGGTATGCACCAGCACCTCCTGATTTTCTCTCCTGATTACACGGGAGACTGCCGCCGCTTTGATAAACTGCGGTCTTGCACCAACGATTGTAACAATCTTCATCTTCTCACCTCATCAAAATGACCTGTAAAAATCTGCCGCCGGCTTCATCACTGCCCGAATGTCAGCTTCCGCCTGCACAGTGCTGCGGATGGTCTGCCGCTCCTGCTCTATATTTTCTGCCTCTATTGCATCATACATACGGATGACCGCTTCCATGTCGATCGGGCTTTCATCCATAGGTACGACAAGCTGATACGCTTCTCCTTTCGGGTACTCCTCGACGAGATACTCAGAAATGATCGGGAGTCCCTTTGCTCCGTATTCCTTGCTCTTTAAAGTCTGAGCTGTTTTCAGCCCGATACGGTGAATGCCAAGAGAGGACAGAGCGATATCTGCCGTACTGTAAATTTCCTCCAGACGGGCGCCGCTTTGAAATCCATAAAATTTCACTTTCTGACCCAGTCCATACTTTGCCGCCAGCTCCTGATACAAAGGCATTTCCGCCCCGTCGCCTACCATATGCAGACAAATTTTCCTGTTTCCACCCGCCTGGTAATATTCTCCCATCCCGCATATCATTCTGTCAAATGCGTGCCATTTTGCAAATCCGGCGACTGCAATAATATTGATGCAGTCTTTCAACTTCTCATTTCTCACTGCCAGACCTATCTCATCAAAATTTACACCATTTTTCAATTCCACGGCAGGTATGCCAAATACCTCCCGATCCTGCGATACGACTGCAATCTGATCCACATACTTTTTCATTTTATTCCGAAAAGCCCTGTCTAAAAATAATACGATTTTATTCTCTAAATTGTCTTTCAGCTCTTCATCATAAGGATATGTCGGTATCTCTATCTGGATCTTCGTGCCTGCATTTTTCAAATGCTTTAAAAGGCGGTGGAACTGTAGATCATCATAGACATATCTGACATAAATCCCGTCATATCGATGCTTTTTCAAATAAATACGCAGAAAACGGCTCGCCTCTACCTTGAAGGGGCGCTTCATTTTATGCTTAATCAGCTTCTCATTTCCATTTTTCCATATAACCAGATCCTCGTCATTTTTTCGATATACCGCATCCACCTGGAATCCATAGCTTTCCAGTGCGTGAATCTGATTCCATATTTTTTTTGTAATCCCTTCCGTGGGATTTGTCATATCCCGCGCCGTATAATATAAAATCCTTTTCATGTTATCACACCTTCCCCGCCAGCATCAGAAAACGCATCACCAGTTCACTGCTGACGCCCGGACGCCACCTTTTTGGATAAAACGCCTTTTTTAATCGAACTTTGAATGGATATTTTTCATTCTCAAAAAGCGCCGCCATTTTTCTTTTCTGCGGACTTAATTTTTCCTTATAATTTCTGATATATTCACGATTGCGCTCCGCCACATCCCCGTCGTCACGGAGCATGGAAGACGCCCATTGCAGTTTCTTTTTCAGGGAAATTTTCGTGACGCTCGAATCCAGTCTGCGGTATCTGGCACATATCTTATGATTTACATGTACCTTTCCAAAGCCCAGTGCAATCGCACCTGCCAGCCAGTCATGGGAATGTACTTTGTACGGATCGCATGTTAGCATCTCTTCCCGAAGCTTTCTATTGATAACCATTGAAAAACCCACGCCGAAGGTCCCTGTCATTGCCCTGCGAAAACACAGGCTTCCCTTTGGAGGCTCCTGAATACCCAGACATTTTCCGGATTCATCGAACATTTCACTTAAGCTATAATAAAGCAGAGGCTTCTTCTGGTCCTGCTGATCCAGCCATTTTACGGCAAACCTGATCTTCTCTGGGAACCAGATGTCATCCTGATCACAGAAAGACCAGTAATCCCCCTCTTCGGCCGTCCGTAAGACTTCAAAAAAACTGGCTGAAAACCCTTGATTCTTTCCCTCTATGACATGAATCCCATGTTCTTTTTCATACTCTCTTAAAATTTTAACGGTATCGTCCTTCGAACCGTCATCCCGCACGTAAATTTCACAATTTTCATAATCCTGCCGCAAAAGACTGTCAAGCTGCTCCCGGATGTATTTTTCCCCATTATAGGCAGACATTACAATATTTACTTTTGAACTCATAGAATGATCTCCTATACCATATATTTAAAAAAGGGAATCCGGGAAAATAGTTTAAGTCCCCTACAGATAATGGATTCCATATTCAAATACGAAACTAAAATCTTAATCTTATGAAAAAAAGGAACTTCATTTCCTGCAAAAACAGGTTTTACCTTCTTCTTGGCTTTCTTCCATTTTTTTAGAAGAATCCTGCTTCTCCGGCTCTTTCTTTCTTCCCTGCTCTCCGTACCATAAAGCTGACGCAGAGAAGAAAACTTCATCCCCAGTACAAAATTGCCAATATTTTCTGAATTCCCTTTCTTCTTAAAGTAACGCATCACATCCAGCATATCCAGATAAATATCCTCTGCCTTTTTTACTGAACAACTGGTCGACCTTGTACCGCTCTCATGAATATAGCAGTACAAACTCTCTGGCACAAAAGCCACCGCATGCACTGTGCTAAAGATTTTTCCGCTTACTACCAAATCCTCCACATGCCTGTAATTTTCCGGGAACCAGATACCGTCCTCTGTAAAAAGCGTTCTCTTAACAAGTTTAAAACATGCGCTGTTTAATGAAAGATAGGTATAGTTCAGAAACCAGTGCAAAACCTGTTTCCTTCCATAGGTACATACTGTTTTATTCGGAAATTCTGTCTCATTAATTATCCGTACAGAACCATCCTTTTCAAAACAGACATTTTTCTCCTGACAAACTGCTGCTTCTGCTCCAAGCTCCTGCACTGCCCTCAGCATCTTTTCATACATTTGTCTCTCTACATAGTCGTCGCAATCCACGAATCCAATATACTCCCCACAACTCTCACGGATTCCTGTATTTCTTGCTCCTCCCGGACCCTGATTTTCCTGAATAATCAACCGAACCCTGCGATCCTTCTGCTGATATTCCCTGACTATCTCTGCCCCGCCATCCACAGAACCGTCGTCCACCACGACGATCTCAATCTCTTTTAATGTCTGCCCAACCAGGCTGTCGAGACACCGGCCAATCGTTTCTTTTCGGTTGTAAAGTGGTACGATGATACTGACTGCTGCACATTTTTCCATAATATTACCCGTATCTTCCTTCTACTCTTCTTCCCAAAGCGGCACATTTCCCAGATATTTGAAGTAGTATTCACCATCTCTTTCCTGAATCTCATAGAGATCTCCATCCTCTGCTGACTCAAACTTGAAATAATATCTCAGGTAATCATATTCCTTCTTTTTCTCTTTGGGATTTGAAAACCAAACATATTTATACTCTGTCTCCGTCAAAAGCTCCGGATATTTCGCTGCATTGATCAAAATCTGTTTGCCTTTATTTCTTGTTCCAATGGTATAGCTGTCGTGATCCCAGGCATACTGCCTGCCCAGCTCATAGGTAAGCATTTTTATGTTATTCGTTTCCAGCCTTCCCATCAAAAAAACACGTCCGTCGTCTTTGACCAGTTCCCGAAACTGTTCCACCTTCTCCTTCGTCTCCACACGCAGTTTCCAGTCACTCTCCTGCTCTCTCCGAACGGTGGAAACCTTTGGAATAAAGCTGCTGTTCGTACCATACAGGCAGGCCACAGAAACGGCCACAGAAACGGCTTTCACCTTAAAATTTCTGTCTATCTCCGCTTCGCGATAAAAAAGAGGGAAAAGGATCGCACAAAATCCTATCAGCATGTAGTATGCCGCATAACGTTCCAGTCCTGCTACGCTTTCGCTGTCCGATGCGCCGAACACATTCATATAGGCATAGAACATGACCCCCATATAGAGAAATGCGCCTGCAAGGTAGAGAACCCAGATCGTTTTCACTTCATTTTTACGCTTTTTCAATGCAGATGTCAACAAAAAGATACCTGCCGCATACAGTCCAAAGAAAATGACATAACTCATATACGGCATTTTTGCACTGCTTTCAATCGCTGTAAAGCTCTTATCTAAAATGGAGCTGAAAATCTGAGAGGCATTTTTATTCACACTTCCAACACCCCGGCTCAGCACATTTGTAGAAATAATCCTGGACCAGACCAGATTCAGTAAAAACGGTGTGATCAACAAAGGAAGAAACCGCAGGTATTTTTTCTGCAACGCCACTCTAAGCTTTTTCAAGCCGATGACGTCATCCTGACAATCCCTGAAATATTCAGAAAGAAATGCAGTCAGAATAACCATACACGCAAACAGCGGTCCTACCAGGCTTTTCATGGCCGCTGTCACCGTCAGGCTGCTAAACAGAAACATCCAGTTGACTTTCTCCTCTTTTCTCCACAAAATCCACGCAAGGATTCCCCCTGTCCACATCGGCAGAACATAATCCTGCAAAATCGTATAATACTTCACATAGCTGACCAGATTAAGCGAAAAGAAAACCACAGCCGCATAGGAAAATACAGATTTCCAACGCTTCCATCCAGATCCGCGGCATGGAAGCATGACCGGTATGAAAGTCAATATGAAATTCCCCACAAAGGTATTACTTTCTATAAACTCTCCAATACCCGAAAAAAAATACTGGAACATCGTACAGATTGAGAACGTAACCGCATCACCTGTAAACTCCGGCCCATATGGAAGCCGCCCTGTCGCCGCCATATATTTTACAGCGCTCCCCCACTGGTAAACCTCATCCGGATAGGTAAACAGCGCCTTGCGAAAACTACAGCCGCAATAGATAAATACGACTCCTATAACGATCAGGGACGGTGATACAAAGGAAAACACTCTTTTTCCAAATGTCTCCTCCCGCCTTCCTCTGCCTTTGTTGATCAGAAACAGCGCCGCTCCGGCCGCAGCCAGAACTGCCGCCGCAGGATACACATATTTCGCGTTTCCAAGAATCCCTGCCAGAAAAGTCGCAGCCATAATCGTAATTGCTGATGCAGCCATACTTTCTTCTGTGCAGATCCCCGCCAGTTGATACCAGAACAGGGAAATCAGCAAAAACACGAAAAATATTATTGACAATGTTAGCATATTACTCATGGAGAAATCTCCTTGTCGCCTTCTTATAGTACTTCAATATTTTCTCTGTCTTTTACATGTTTCATGACATTCTTTGTATCAAAAATCGCTTTCGCATATTTCTGTACAAATTCATAATCCACATTGGTGTGCGCCGTCGTTACCATCACAAGATCCATGCTTTCTACAAGCTCCCTTGTCAGCTCCGGTTCACTTTGACGGGATTCCCCTTTATAACGGTACTCTTTTACCCACGGATCATAATAAACTGCCTGCGCGCCCACTTTCTGAAGTTCTTCGATGACGCGCAGCGCCGGACTTTCCCTGTAATCGTCAATGTCCTGCTTATATGCCACGCCAAGCACCAGTACTTTCGAGCCGTTCAGCGCCTTCTGGAATCTGTTCAAAATCTTCCCTGCACGTTCCACGCAATACTCCGGCATACGGTCGTTGATCATCATAGAGCTTTCAATCATGGAAGTATGGAAGCCGTATTCACGCGCCTTCCAGGAAAGATAATAAGGATCAAGGGGAATACAGTGTCCTCCCAGACCCGGTCCCGGATAAAAAGCCTGGAAACCATAAGGCTTTGTCTTTGCCGCATCAATAACCTCCCACATGCTAATGCCCATTTCCTGACAAAGCATCGTCAGCTCATTGACCAGTCCGATATTAATATTGCGGTATGTGTTTTCCAGAATTTTCTCCATCTCCGCAATTGCCGGGGAGGAAACCTCGCATACCTCTCCCTCCAAAACCGCGCGATACATTGCCGCAATCACTTCCGTCGCATCTTTTCCAATCGCTCCGACGACTTTCGGCGTGTTTTTGGTTTTATAAATCAGATTTCCCGGATCGACACGCTCCGGTGAAAATCCCAGATAAAAATCTTCCCCGCATTTCAAACCGGACCCCTCTTCCAGAATCGGTTTGATCAATTCTTCTGTCGTTCCGGGGTAAGTTGTGGACTCTAAGACTACCATTGTATTTTTTGTCAGATATTTCGCAATCGCTTCCGTAGAAGATTTCACATAACTGATATCCGGCTGCTGATGCTCATCGAGCGGCGTCGGCACACAGATTGCAATAAAATCCACATCCTTCACAAAACTAAAATCTGTTGTGGCAACCAGCATTTTCTCCTCTACCAGCCTCTTCAAATCACTGTCCACGACGTCGCCGATATAATTATGGCCTTCGTTGACCATGTGTACCTTGCTGTCCTGCACATCGAATCCGATCGTGTGAAATCCTGCTTTCGCCTTTTCTACTGCCAGCGGAAGTCCTACATATCCCAGGCCGACAACTCCTACTTTAATCTCCCTATTTTCAATCTTTTTTAATAAATACTCTTTCATTTTACCTCCATCTATCTGCTGCAAGCCGCAGCCAGATCATCTCGTTTCTTATTCTATGAATGAAATATCTGAAACCAGGATTCTTGGATACATATGAAAATCCCCGCCTTCTGATTTCAGATATACCATATCCAATGTTCCGCTGACACGAACCGAATCACCGATGACCGGCAGCGCATCATAATCCCCCTCAGAGTCATAAACACAGGCATAGTATTTCCCCTCGCCCGCAGAATAAGTCTCTGACTCAACCATCAACAGCAGCTCTCCCTGAGGGTCTGTTCCAAATTCCCTGACCTTTCCGGAAAACTCTGCCTTGCACTCTTTGTATTCATAAGGATAATCCAGAAAATTCTGATACTCATAAACAAGATTTTTAAAATCAACCGCACGGTTTTCTTTCGTCGCTGTCACAGCGTGAATCAGCGGATACTGCGCGATTGCCGACGCATTCTCATCTTCTCCAGCCATGCCTCCCGTAAACCCATAAATCCGGATTTTTTCGCCCACTGCAATATCCGGCATATAATTCTCCGCCATTTTCGGATATTCGATGTTGTACGAAACAAGATAGAAATTTCCCTGTGCATCTTTGACTTTCAGCCAGGCCGTCAATTCGGTTTCCATCTCCGGAGAAGCTTCTTCGTCCTCCTCCTCGTCCACATCACGTATCTGGATTTCCCGAAGAAACTTCTCCTCAACCTCACAGTCCAGATATATTTTCTCGTAGTAGGGCCCATTCGCATCATAAATCAGCTCTGCATAATTGAATTTTCTTGCATCCGCCATGATTTCTGAGACTCTCATTCCCTTATAATATCTGTCATAGCCCGTCACCTGATCGGTTTCTGCATCGTATAAAACGGAAATGCCATAGGGAATATCCTTATGAAAAGTTATCTTCTCATAAGTATCGCTGTTTTCCTGCTGTACCACAATCTCTCCATTTTTCGTATTATTGGCGAACTTCCCGTCATAAGAAACCGCTTTGCTGATATTGGTAAAAGTCCCTTTTCCCGCTATCCTTCCCTCTTTCCATTTTCCGGTATAGGATACTTCGTCCTGTTCTTTTCCATCACGCATCACATATCCATGAAAGGTTCCTTCGCCGTAGGGCTTTCCTTCCTGTATCTCTCCAGTGTAACTGCCTGTACAAATGGTACCGCCCCAATAGAAAGAATGGGGGATGGAAGCCTGTCCCGCTTTCTGCCCTTTTGCACATCCCACAGCCATCAATAATGCAAAACACATCACTGGAACTATTTTTTTCTTTCTCAAATTATTACACCTCACCCATAAACTACTACCATTATATACCAAGTACTTTGCCCCGTCAACGCTTATCCCCGGAAAAATGAATCTGCTTGAAAAGATCCTGTAGGGTTCCCAGAACCAGTTTCCACAGCCTTACAAATTCTTTTCGATACAGCAAGGTCAGGGTCAAAATCAACAAAGCAATACTTCCCATTCGCATCCACTGCCTGTCACTCAGAAACATGTTGAGAAAACAGGCCGTCAGCATCAGCAGGATTGCCAGAACACTTCTTTTATAAGAGTTCACGCACTTATAATATCTTTCCCCAAGAACGCTTCGAATAGCCAGATATACCAGCCCCGCCAATGCCGAGGCAACGGCTGCGCCCAGCGAACCAAACCCCGGAATCAGAAAATAGCATCCTGTAATATTTACAATCAGAGAGCCCAGGATAAAAATGATATTCAACTGCGTTTTCTTTGCAATCGTAATGCCCATTCCCGTACTCTCCGAAATCGTATAACAAATCGGCGCAATCAGTAAAAACGCAAAAAAGTTTTTCGAAGAACGGTAGGATTCTCCCAGTAATAAAAATATAAGATCCTGAAAAAACAAAATCCCCATGCCAAATAATACCATAACATATGTGATATAATTATGTACGGCGCTGATTTTCTTCTGTTCTCTTCTGTAATTCTCATAAACAAACGCCGTCCAGTACATATTAAAGCCTGTCTGGATCAGATTGATCAGGGAAGCTATGGAAACTGCCGAGGAATACACGCCCAAAGCGCTAAAGGTCAGCTTCTGCTTAATCAGAAGATTCGAGATGGAAGTATTCAGCCACGCAATAATGGAAGCCGGCATAAGGGGCAGGCCGAACTTCATCATTCCCTTTAGCGCTTCCTTATCATAAACCAGCTCTTTGCGTGACGCAACACGCGCATCCTTCTGAATAAACCAGTATGCGATCAGCAAAAGCAGCGTCAACCCTGTATAAAACAGTACGGCGCTATAGTATGTCGTATCCCAGCCGGCACATACCATATATGCCACCTTCGTACAGACCACGATCAATAAGGACTGTATGGAAAACCGAATACAATCCTGCCGCATCCGGTAATTCAAATTGAACAGCCTCAGAATTGCCATCGTGTAAATCGAAACTGCCAGACATAAAAAGATAATACTCCTGCCTTCTCCGACAACCTCAAAAGCAATGTCTTTACGAAACGGAATCAAAACCGCCACTCCGATGACCGTAATGATCGTCGTCACAATCAGGCAATAACTGAAAATCCATCTGTTGTTTCTGCCATGAATCCCTTCATAATAAAAACGTGTATACGTCTGATCCAGTCCGCACAAAACGACCGTCATTCCTAAATTCACGACTGTCGTAAACATATTGATTTTTCCCATCGCATCCGGATCAAAAATTCTTGTTATAATGGGAATCGTAAAAAAGCTTATCACAAATCCAATCCAGGTACTCATGGAAAATCCTACGATATTTTTCAGAAAGCTTTTTGCATTTACTTTTTCCGCCATATCTTTCACCATCCTTTACAGACTACAGCCCATTATATAGGCAGTTTATTCCCGCGTCAAACCTTATCTCAAAGCAGCCTGCCGCCAAGAGCCAGCCCTGAAAGCGCCGCCGCCTGCAAAATACAGGCCGAAACACAGGCCAGCTTTACGATCGCGGACGTGCCGATCTGAACCCGAATCTTTGTATTGGTAAGCAAAAGAGCAAAGAGATACAAGAGCGGCAGATAATACCTTGCCTGCACGCCTGCGATCTCCATAGCGCCGACCGGAGTAAAACTCAGATAAAGGGCCGTCCAGATGAGCAGAACAATCACTGAAAAAATACCCCACATCCAGACCTTTTCCCATGCTCTGCACCGGGCAATCCTCTCATTCCCCGGCTCCTGGGCAAAAAGCAGTACCGTCAGCACGGGAAGCAGCAGTACACACCACTTATCTCCCAGTGTTCCCATCGAGGAATAACTTAAAAGCATCAAATTGCCAAAAAAGTAATTTCCTGACTCCACATCCCCCAGATTTCTGAAATTATCCAGTGCAAACACACTTCGGAACATAAGCTTCACACTCTCCCAGGGATGCCGGATCATGGAAATCAACTGCCGCACCGCACTGGTATCTCCTCCTCTGGAATCTCCTCCAAAGGAAAGATTTCCCGCCAAAGCATTGGTAATCACGGGCAGAACAAACGTCAGCATAACCAGGGCAAAAATCACAAGGATTCCAACGCCAAGCGCCGCTTTTTCTTTCCGCGGCCTTTTTTGAAGCTGCGGAAGGAGGAGCAGCAGAAGAACCACGGGAATATATACAGCCTTAGAAAGACATCCGAACACGAACAGGCACCCTGCGCCAAGCACCCCCGGTACATTCATTCGCTCCTCTCCGAAAAAAGTCTCGCGGCACCACAGCACACATCCCAGCGTAAGAAATGAGAACACTACTGCGTCATATGTGTAAGCACATGCCTGAAAAAGCGACGTGGGCATCATGGCAATAAATGCCACAAAAAGCTTTTTACTCTTTGCCAGCCGTATCGCCCAGAACATGACAAACACATATAAGAACAGGTTTCCAAACTTTCCAAAAGCAAACAGCATGGAAAAAGGCAGATGCAGCAGTTTTCCGATTCCCAGAAAGAGAGCCATCGGCAGATAGGCAACATCTTTATAGGAAATCAGCATGGAAGCTCTTTCCTCCTGCTTTACCGCATGTTTCCCTTTTTCATTCATATACGCCCTCAACTGTGCAAACTCCGCTTTCGTATTGCATCTGAAATTCGTTCTTTCCACAATATCCTGCGCCGCCTCCGACCATTTCACCGTCCGGCCGCTGGCTATGGTATAAGTTCTTTTGAAATGGATCTGCTCATCCCACGAATTGCACATGGGCTGTGCCAATGCAATCAGCAAAATACCAAAGGACAACGCAAAAGCTGCAAAATACCACTCCACATTTTTCACAAAAGCCTTCTCAAAACCAATCGCGTATAACAGGCTAAGCAGAACCAGAACGAACAGCACCCGGAATTTGTTCAGCTCGAACCGGTTCGAAAGCGCCACCCCCTTAAGCTCCATGCCCTCCGTTTTTTTCATGGTGATTCTTAAGGACGTCACCTTTTTTCCAAGATTCGTACTGTATTCCGGAAAATAAGAACTCACGGTATCGCTGTAGCTGCCCGCCTCTTTCTTTCCGAACCCGTTGATTTCCTTCGTCTTTATCCTGTATATTGTATTTTCCGGGAAGTTTCCAAGCAGACGAATCTGACGGACATAGATTCCATCGGCCGCCTGAAACTGCACCCGGTATTTTTCCACGCCGCCCTCTTCGATGACTGTAATGTTCCGGCTGATGTCCAGAGCATCATAGCCGCCCTTGAGCGCATGAACATTCGCAATCAGCTCGACACACGCCGCCGCAAGAACGATTACGAGCGCCGCAAGGATTCTCTTCTGTTTTTTTAACCTGTCCCAAACTCTGTTCAAACTTCTTTCTCCTTCATTTTTCCACGACTTTGTACTTCTCCGCAATCTCCACAAGCTCCCGTGCCCGCACTTCAAAGGAATACTGCTTTTGAATCAGATCCCATTGCGCCAGCACACACTTCTTTACGGAATCATAGTCCTTTTCAATTCTCTCTACACATGCCTCAAACTCTTCCCTGTTGCTGTAATACAAAACCGCATCCGGGAAGATTTCTTTTAACTCTTCGCAGCCGTCCGAAATCACCGGCAGACCGCACGCCAGCGCGTCGAAAATCCGGTTATTGATAAACTGATTATCCAGCATATCTTTCCAGTGGTCGTTCAGGGTCGCCTTTGCCGAACGGTAAAGCTCTGGTATCTCATCGTTTCCGATAAAAGGAGCCTGAATCAGCCCCATATGGCCACGGAGAATCTTATTCCAGCCGCTCCCCCAGATTCGAAGAGGCAGCGCATCCTCGACCGCCCACATCACACAGCTTCTGGCGATTCCTCTGGAATTTCCAATAAAGATATACTCCTTCCCCGCTTCTCTCCCCTGCTCTTCTGCCGGATAAAACCGCTCGGTATCCGTACACTGTAAAAGCGGCAGTACCGGAACGGACACCCTGCTTTGCAGCCTTTTGGCATAGCGGCGCGAGCTCACGCACACCACATCGTACAATTCATACTCCTCCGGCGTCACCATATCCGGATGGCTGATATTCCACATGACATACAGGCATTTCGCATTCCGCCTGTCCGGGCGGTAAAACAGGCATCCCCGAAGCACCAGCACCACATCTGCGCCGGACTCGCAGCCCCAGTCCTCCCTTGTATCCAGAAGAACATACAGATTGAGACGCTCCAGGCATCGTTTCAGGGAAACCGCATAATAGTAATCTCCCCAGCGTGCCTTCGACTCATCCTCCGGCGCCGGACATTTGATGACCCATATCTGCCGTCCCGCTGCCTGCCGTCTGGTCTCCGCCTCCATCTTCTCCCAGTCGTCTCTTCGCTGAAATTCTCTGTCTATCTTCTTTTTCAAATCTTCTATGGCTTTTGTCTGTACTTTTTCGTTCTTTTTCAGAACCTCCAGCGCTTTTTGTATCTCCGTCTGTTCCCGCAGGATACGCTCATAATTCTCATTTTCCGCTGTCAGACGTCCCAACAACCGTTTCAGCCTGCTTCCAATCCCCATATCTTTCTCCTTATCTCTTCTTACACCGCTCCCTTACCTGATTCACCACAAACGCAATCCCAATCAGCGCCAGCTCGGAAACTGTCATCCACAGTCTTGATATAATGGAAATAATCACTGCATACTCGGAGGGCATGATAAGCCCCAGTCCCAGCACCAGAATTCCTTCCCGGACGCCAAGCCCTGACGGTGCAAAAATGGCCAGAATACCAATGATACAGGACAGGCCGAAAATTCCCGCCGTATACAGCATCTCCGACAACGGAATCGGATAGATGGAATAGGCCAGCATATAAAAGCCGATTCCTACAATCAGCCAGTTTCCAATGAACAGCAAAACCACTTTCAGCATCTGCTTATAAGTCATCGGAATCTGCATATCCTTCTTATGGATCAGCTTTTCCATGATTTTCAGGAAAAAATTGATAATTTTCGGGTTGATACAGATAAAAAATACGACAACCAGTCCCACGGTCGCCCAGGTATAATCCGCCAGAATGTCATTGGGGAAGAATAAAAGGGATACCAGAAATAAAAACGCCGCCCCCAAAAGCGTACAGATATTTTCCAGGAAAAAACAAATCGTCACTTTCCGGATGGGAGCGCCCGCTTCCTCATACGCCGGAATCCTTGCCAGAAGCATAAAGACCTTTCCCGGAATATACTTCCCCAGAATGGAATACAGATATGCCGTGATTGCCCGGAAATACCCGATGCCGCATTGATTCAGCTTCGTCATGTAATGCCAGAGGGACGCTAATGTGATCTTATATAAGAAATAGAATCCCACCGCCCCGGCAAAAACCGCCCAGTTAATACTTACGTCCAGGTTCCGATAACTCTCGGAATTTTTATAAAAATAGCGGGCCAGAAAGATTACAACCAGAACGAGAAATCCGTATTTCAGGATTTTCATCCATCTCTTTTTCTTTGAAGATTCTTTTGATACTTCCCCGGATTCCTCCCACACTTCCATTTCTTCTTTGTTTTCGATCTTCTTTTTCATCTTCTATCATCCTCTAAAAGCTCAACAGTACACGGATAAAACACATATAATAATAAATCAGGATATACGGTATCTTTCTTAGTCTGTCATAGTGTTTTTCTGAATATTCTTTGTTCTTTCTTGCAAGGCGAAATGCCAGTCTGTGATTCCACCGGCATTTATCATCCGCAGTCAGGCTTACATCCTTCCCCTGCTTTTTCAGGTATTTCAGCTTTGCAGGCGCACAGGTGTATTTAAACACCAGCGCTCTCTTCTGGCTGCGCACCATATCCCGTCCGCTGATATGGGAATCCGTAATCGCTTGCGCTTCCACCGCCGAGCGGTACATCTCCCAGGCTTTCGCATTTCGAATCACACAGCTCGTATGCTTGATGGGATTTCCCTTCATCTCCTTTAACCAGATGTCGCCAAAGCTGATGTCCGCCGCAAAAGCGAAATGATCCTGGCAGGTCATGCAGCTTCCCTTTTCAAAAAAGTAAGCGTTTTTATAAGCGCAAATCGTCTTGGTGTAAGAAAAGGTTTTCTCACTTCCATCCTCGTATAAAACAGAAGAAAGCCCACGCCAGTGTCCACGCCGGTAGTACAGACGCTTCGCTCCCTCCAGACTGATCTTTGACTGCTCCAGAGACAAAAGGGTCGCTTTTTCGGAATGGTTTCCGCTGCAATAAAGCCCTAATTTAAGCACAATTTTCTTTTTCAGCTCCTCATCCTTTTCCATCAGCTTCGTAAGTCCCTGCATCATGCACGGAGTCATCACCACAGCGACCTTTCCGTTAAAGCTCCGTACCAGATCGACATGCTTCAAAAGCGGGATGTTCATATAAATGCTGGAAGAAGCGCTTCGGATTTCCTCCTCTGTCGTGGCGATAAAGGTATGATAGCCGAGCGTTCCGTCTGTGATCTCCGTCTTTGTCACCCATGCCCCGTCGATCTGCCCCGTTTTTAAGAGATGGCACAAAAGCGCTGTGACCATGCCGCCGGAAGCTGCATTTTCCCGGATGCTCTCGTCGCTGGCATACCCTTTTCGGCACGCCACATGCTCCCCCAGATACTTATCCGGGTCTTTGTAATCCAGAATTTTCTTTTTCTTTGCAGGTTTTTCTACGATTTCGTCAATGACTTCCCCCGCATAGACGATATTTTTCCGCGAGCTCTCCATGACGGAATCATAGTTTTCTTCGATGTTCTTTCGAATCTCGTCCTCACATGCCGCAAATTTCTGAAATTCCCGCTCCAGAGATTCCGCCGTCAGATTGGAAAAGTCGATGGCGTACTGCCCAAGCTGAAAGAAATCCAGGACTTCCTGGTACTTATGGCTCCACCCCACCAGCAAAACAGGCACTTTCTTCTCCAACGCTCCAATCATGGCGTGGAACCTGGAGGCTACCAGAAAACGGCATTTACCGAGGTATGCGCGAATCTCCTCCGCTTCCATCTCCTTATGATACCAGCGTACCATATCCTTATTCTTTACACCTTCATATACGGCGTCACAGATCATCAGGTCATTATTTCTGGGTTTCTGGCTGCCGATTCTGGCTCCGTTTGCAATAATCAGTACCTTGTAGCCGGACTGGTTCAGCCTTTCAATGAAATCAATCATAATCCCTTTATAGTCAATGTCCATCTTATTACATTTCTTCTCCACCACGGAGCTGATGGACAGCCCTACAAGCCTGTTGTCTTCCCTGTTTTCGCTGTCACATCCCGCATAAAAGGAATCCTTTCGGCAGACCTCATCCACCATCTCATCACAGCGCCGATCATCCGCCATCGTAAACGCCCCGTCCGCACAGAGCTTTACATTTTTCTCGATTCCGATGGATTTCAGGTTTTCCAGCGTCCCCTTTCCTCTGGCACAGATAAGCTTCATTTTCGGCAGAATCCATTTCGCCAGGAAACGGTTTGGAAAGGAATGGAAAGTTCCCATCGCCTGAGAGTACTTGATGACCGGGGTTCCCACCAGCATCGGCACGGCCGCACACACGAACGCATACGTGTTCATCACAAAACCACGGCTATCCACGAAGGAAATCCCCGCCTCGTCCAGCACGGCGTCTGTCTGGGAATACGCTTTTAGAATTTTATTTTTCAACAGCAGCTTTTTGATGGGCGGGCACCAGGAAAAGCACTTGTAAAGCACCGCCAGCGGAAACGCAACAAAAAGCAGTTGTTCCGGTTTACAGGGAATAATTTTGATAAAATCCCACGGAATCTGCTTTCTGTCCTCGGAAGGGTAGACTGACATCAGATGGATGTTCAGTCTCTCCCCATATCTTTCATGTAATTGTCTGATCGAACTTTGAAGCATCGCTGCCGCGCCTTTATTTCCGCTGTAGCTGGCGGCAGTGATGGCGATTACTACATCTCTCATAAATTTCCTCCGGATGATTTCTCTTCACTTTCTGATTTTCCCGCATCATAGTCCAGCTTGCGCACATGATACTGAATATCTTCCAAAAGCTTTCGGTTTCCGGCGATCACGTCTGCCTGCAATCCGATGATAACCGTCATAAATCCCATCATCAAAAGGGTGCTGGCTAAGATCAGAGACTGAATGTGCCCTGCCCCGGCTCCCATACACAGATACACCAGGAACCGTATTCCAATGCCTACGCCAACCAGCAGAAAAATACTTCCGACCAGCGTAAAGAAACGCAGAGGCTTATACATCATAAAAGAACGGATAATCGTCACCATAGAACGCTTCACATAGCCGAACATGCTGGAAAACAGCCTGGATTTGCGCAGCTCCGGATTGGTGCGGATGGGCACGGATTCCATAGCGATCTTATTTCTTCCCGCCTGGATGATCGTCTCCAATGTATACGTATACTCATTCGTGACATTCAGGCGCATAGCCGCATCCCTGCTGTAAGCGCGGAAGCCGCTGGGCGCATCCGGAATATCCGTCTTTGACGCCACGCGGACCGTCCAGCTTCCAAAGTGCTGAAGCTTCTTTTTCAAAGGTGAAAAATGTGCCGTGTCATCAATCGGACGCTCCCCGATTACGATGTCTGCCTTTTCCTCCAAAATCGGACGCACCAGCTTCTCAATATCCTCTCCATTATACTGATTATCCGCATCCGTATTTACAATAATATCCGCTCCGTTTCTTAAGCAGGCGTCGATTCCCGCCATGAAACCTTTTGCCAGTCCTTTATTTTTCTTGAAATTTACCACATAATGAACGCCCCAGTTTTTCGCCACCTTCACGGTGTCGTCCCGGCTTCCGTCATTAATAATCAAATATTCGATCTCATCAATACCGTCAATTTTCTTCGGCAGATCGTTTAATGCAATCTCCAGCGTTTCCGCCTCGTTATAACATGGAATTTGTATAATCAGTTTCATTTTTTTCTCCTGTATCTCTTTTCTTTCGCAGCCATACCTCTATGTCTGCACTGTAACATCATCTTACTATCAATAAATCACAAAGTCAACCGGAAACCAGACGTTTATCAGCTCCCCGTCTCGATCAGACGATACTCTTTCCCCTCCCACTGATAAGAAGCGATTTCTTTTCCGGTATCTTTGTACTTTTCAAACTCATCCGTCAGCACATAATACCGCTTTGCTTTGATGTCCTCTTTGTCCGTGGAAAGCACCACTTTATCCAGATGATAGAAAACAGGCACCAGCGGCATGATTTTCTCATTTGGAATGTTCTCGGCCAGCACATACAGCTTTTTCCCGGTATACAGTTCCGACAAGGTATCCGTCAATTCTTTTGCGTAGCGCTGGTTCGTCTCTTTCGCCGCCTCGTTATTCTGATGAATCTGCGTCAGATAAGGAGCCGCACCCCAGATTTCCGTGCCGATCAGCAGCGCGGCAAAGACGGGCAGCAGATATTTCTGATACTTTTCCCCGGCAAAATCGTAAAAGTACTGGTAAATCCATCCCACAAAGGGCATCAGAAACACAAACGCCGTTCCCATAAAATAAATCTTCCGCACATCGGTGTTCTCATACATATCAATAAATCCATCCGGCAGAACATGCCACTGCTGCTTTACCAGCACCAGCCATGCAAAAACAACCGCCGCCGCCGGAAACAGATACGACGTCACAAGATTTATCCAGCGATGCTGAAACTTCGGCTTTTTATCAAACAGTACCACAACACCCAGAATCACAAACAGAACGCTGAAATAAATCACATACCTGCCCTTAATTTTCGTAAACTCCGGATAATTGTACCAGGCTCTCCATGTATGCCGCGTCACCGCCACAAAAACCGCTCCTGCAAGCCCGCAGACCATGACCCAGAGCTGATTGTAAGCGCTGAAAAGTTTCCCGCGCTTCACGTCCAGCGCACGGATGGATTTAACCACCAGCCCCAGAATGGGCGCCGTCATCAGGGAAAAATAAAGCAGATAATAGCCGCCTGACGTCACCAGCCTGCTTAACGTAAGCTGTTCGGGATTCGTCTTTGACGCAATGCTGAAGCCCACGATTTTTTTCAGGCTGTACCCTCCTTGTAAGCCCTGATATACCCAGGGGGAATAAGCCAGGCAGAGGGCGGCGCAGATGAAAAAGCCCCTTCCCAGAATCACTCCGATGCTCTTTCCCAGCTCTTTCTGCTTCATAATCCAGACGAGCGCAAACACCGGAAGAATTACCAGCGTAATATGCCTGGTCATAAACATAAGTCCCAACGTCACTCCCAGCGCCAGATCGCCCGCGATCTCCCTTTTGTGCTTTGCAAGCGTCAGATAGATGGCCAGCAAAAGCATCGGGAACCACAGATTTTCACTCATCAGGCACATGGGCGTTACGTATTGGAAGGGAATCACCGCAGAAAACGCCGCACAGACGCCGCCTGGCTTTTTTCCCACATACAGCCTGCATATCATATAGGTAAACACCGGTACCAGAGAGGAATACCCTGCATTGAGCACCTTCATCGCCGTATAGTAGTGCTCCCCAAACAGATAGGCAGGCATCAGCGCCAGCGGATAAAAAAGCGGATACTGTACACTGTGATAGCTCCCGTTTTTCAAAAGCAGCCTGCTCATCTTCTCATATTTAAATTCATCGAAAATCAGCGGCAGGCTTCTGTTTTCAATCACTACCAGGACTTTAAACAAAAACAGCAGAAGAAACAAAAGAAACGGTATCCAGAAATCTGCCTGTTCCATCATCTTTTTCTTATTCTTATCCATAGCTTCTCCTTCGCGTCCTCCATTCGGCGGCTACTCTGAAAATACCAGACCATAATCCTCCATCATGGAAATGTATTCCCCACCTTTCACATAAACGCATTCATCTTCGTCCAGCACAGCGTACTGATAACCTTCTTTTAACAGATTCTGATCCTTCTGTTTTGCGCAGAATACGATTGCCTTTTCTACGGAACCTTCCGGCTTTCCAGGAATCAATTTATGGCGGTTCAAAAGAAACTGATACGTATACAGGGGTTTCTGGGTCTGATTTTCCTTATATCCGGTTACGTACAGCTCTTCCGGGAGCTCACATCCTGCTTTTTCCATGTTAAGAATCAGTTCGCACCCCGCATCCGCTCTTGTGTGGTAGCGTTCTGCATAGGAGCCATCAAAATATACACCATTGTAAACATACTGGTAAACCACAAGTACAAGCAGAAGTGCCGCCGGAACCATCCGCCTGCCTTTGCACAAAGCGACAAACATCACCAGAAAGCTTATGCAGCATACCAGCACACCTGCCAGATACACCATGCCCCGCATGGGATCGTCAAAGGACTTATGAAGTCCAAACGGCCAGTACACTTCAGATGCCACCATATTTTTCGTAATATGCGGCAAAACCAGACAGAGAAACAGCACCTGTATTCCGGCAAACACAGCGAACACGGCCGGAAGATATTTTTTCAGATACGTCCGATAGTGATACATGTACCCCAGCGCCGCCAGGAAAAACGGCCCCATATATGCCCCGTAATAGCGGAAATATGTGAATGCTTTATAACCATATGCCCTGGTTCCGTACGTATTGTTCAATAGCGCGTCCTGCACCCGAAACAGCCAGGTAATGCTCTGAGCCAGAATCGTCGCTCCAATGCACATCAGGAAAAACGTGCTTAAAACCAGAAGATATGGCTTGACTGCAAACTGTTCCGGGTTATCCACCACCGGGCGTTTCTTTTTGATAAAGATGTCCTTTCCGTTTTTACAGATGTAAATCATCAGCAAAGTAATGGCTATCGCTGAAAACCCTCCGGTAAAAATAACGCTCGTGTGAACCTGCCCGATCACCGTGGCAAACCATCCCTGCCATGAAACGGGAGAAGTCAGAAGTTCGGCAGTCAGATTCAAATGTACCGCCGTGTTTTTCAGCTCCATCCCCTCCTGCCACAGCCACAGGGTCGTCTTTGACCAATAAACAAAGCGCCCTGCCAGCCAATATCCGGCTACACCGGAAAGCAGCGCGGGAAGCTTTGCCACCAGCCATTTCTTATACAACAGAAAATATAAAATCACCAGAATCACCAGAGCGATCCACAGTGTCTTTGCCCTGGTGTGAAGCGTCAGACTGTACGACAGAAGCAGCATCAGAACCACAGAATACACCGCCTTCATCCGGTAATCCGGCTTCTCTTTTCTGCTTTCGGAAACCAGCCTGCACAGCAGGAGCGCCACCAGCCAGGAAACCAGCACCAGCATATGCTCATTGTAGACCACCAGCGCCCTGTTTACCATGAGAAAGGCAGCCGCCAGGGACGCCAGATAAAGGTATGCCTTTTTCTGAACTCTCAAATATTTTCTTAAAATGTGATACGCAACAGGCGCTGCCAGACTCTGCAAAACCGCACAGAAAAGCAGACACGCGCGGTACAGCGCCTGCGGTTCGGAAATCATTCGGAAAAGCGGCGCCATCAGAATCGTCATGCCGCCTCCATAATAATGTTTTCCGAACGCCGTTGCCTCCGTCCAGTCAAGCCCTGCCATATATGCGCCCGCCGACATGGTGGACATCTCGTCCATCGGCGTCCGGAGCGCTCCTCCCACTGTAAAAATCAGAATCACTCTCGGCAGCATAGCCAGCAGAAACAGAAGCAGCATATCCAGATATGGCCTGTATTTTTCCTTTCCTCTCAAAATCCTTCCTCCTCTCACCGTCTCAAAAGCTTCTTCGCCAAAGGTTTGACTCTCTCCCGGACTGCATACTTTGCACTGGAAAGATTTCGGTTCAGAAAGCTTCCAAACCTGGCGCCTGCTCCCGGCTTTCTGCTCTTTCGCTCTCCCGCCAGCGCTTCGGCAAGCCATTTTCTGGAAAAAGCCCGCTGTTCTTCCAGAATGGCGTCCGCCTCCGTATAATCCACATCCGCCAGAAGGGATTCCTTCTTTAAAATCTCCCCGGCGTCCGCCACATAGCGCCCCGTCAGTCCCAGCGTTCCCAGAAGCGACTCAAATCTTGAAGTGCCCCTTCCCGGATTTCCAATGGCAATAAAAGGCTTATGAAACAGGATTGCCATGCAGGTTCCGTGAAAGGAGTCCGTAATGACGAAATCACTGTTCTTAAAATAGTACAGCCAGTCCTCCACCTGTAAATTTTCAATGGTATTGTCAAGGTTCAGCTTCTCTTTATTTGCCGGAAATTTCTGATACCAGCCGTCCAGCATATTCACCAGCTTTTTCCCCTTTTTCTCAGCCACATAAAGCAGCGCCTCCCGTTTTCCGGGCGTCGGATCCAGGATGTAGGTTGCTATGAACGGCTCTGTCTCTTCTCTGTGGGATTCTTTTGTCAGATTTCCCAGTACCTGGGGCTCGCACATCAGCACCGGATCCAGCACGTGCGTGGCCTGCACGCCAAAGGTCTTTCGGCAGACGTCCACTCCCTCCGCTTCACGCACGGAAACCGCATCCATCCGGCGCATACAGCGCACTGCTTTCCTGGTAAATTCCCGCGGCGCACGGAACGTACCGGAACCAAACGAGGTCGCATAAGCAATCTTCTTTTTCGTATCGTCCGCAAAATCCAGAAAATAGCTGTGCCCGAAAATTTTTGTCACGCCATAATTCCAGATCTGATCGGACCCAAGTACAAACGTATCGCACATCTGATTCAGCTCCCCAATCTCCGAAACATGATAGGACTTGCTGATCTGATAATGTTCTCTGGCAAAGCGTATGGAATGACGTCCCTTCATTCTGCCGTCGTCCGGCTTTAATCTCGGCTGGTGCACCATCAGCACGCGATATCCCAGAGATTCGATCGTCTGTTCCAACGCATAGTAAGTGGCGATGCTTCCATAATTGCACCCAAACCATACGCCCAATATTCCCACATCGTAATGTTCCATCCTTTTTCCCTCTATCCTCTAAGCTTCTTTGCAGTCTTTATCACTTTTTCCGGCAGCATCCGTTTCACCCACTGTCTCGCAGCAGCCTTTTTCGAAAACTTCTGCCCGCTTGCCGTCTCCACGGCTTTCCGGAAGGACTGCTTTTTGTTTTCTTCAAAAAACTTTTCCCGCCCCTCCGGTATCCGAATCTTACTTCGGAACCGGTTATGCTTCAGGGTAAACTCCAGAGGCACCGGCTCGCAGAATTTCAGGAGCGGGCGAATCTTTTTCCAGATCTTTTCTCCCTTTTCACTGTTTAGCAGTACCAGGGAAACGCCTTTGGCAGACGCAAAATCCGGATTGTATTTCTCCACATGCCAGAAATCGCCAAGCGTCAGATCTCCCTGCCGCGGCGCAGGGGCGAAGGTACATTCCCCGCAGGAGCTTCGCAGCATGAGCGAACTGTGAAAGGCCCTCTCATACGCATCATTCTCCCGGTTTCCGACCACTCTTTTCCCATTTTTCAAGGTTGCGATGCAATGGTTGCAGTTATGCCCGAATTCCTTTGTCCGAAACTGAAAATCCGCCAGGTTCTTCCCATATGTTTCCGTCCGGTATTTCTGAAATACACCCGGCGACGGGACGCCGTGGCATACTACGTCAACGGTCAGCAGATTCTCATACTCCTTATTCAGAAATCCTTTCAGTCCTGCCACCTGGCAGGGAACACCGCCAAAAAGCACCTGTTTTCCTTCCTGCAAAAGCCCTTTGATCTCCCGGTAGACGGTCCCCACCCTGCTCTGCACATACTTGGAACCACGCATTTTTTCCAGTTCCTCTACGGTACTTATGATTCTGTGTTCCGCTGAAAAATTTTCATCCAGCACAACGCCGCAGACACAGCCGCCCTGTTTCAGAACCGCTTCCGCCAGAAGCGTGAAGATTCCGCCGGAGGAGCTTTTCATCCGTATCTCATCCTCTGCATAAGCCGCAAAGCATTCCGGCTCTTTCTTATTTTTAAATGCCGGCGTCAGCTCCGGACAGGTGCGCACGCATTTTCCGCAATGAATGCAGATTTCCTCGTTTACCTGCGGATAAAGAAAGCCGTTCTCATTTTCTTCCATCCCGATCGCGTTTACCGGACAGGAATTCAAACATGCCGCGCAGCCGCAGCACCGCTCTTTCGGCAAAATCCGAATATTTTTACCTTCCCTGGCCATTTCTTTTCCTTTCTACGCCAATTCTTTCTTTACCAGCTTCAAAGCCGCTTCGATTACCTTATCCATATCGTAATATTTGTAATCGCCCAGGCGCCCGCCGAAGATCACCTTTTCTTCCCTGTCCGCCAGTGCGCGGTACTGCGCAAACAGTTCATTATTCTTCTCGTCATTGATTGGGTAATACGGCTCGATTCCCGGTTTCCATTCCGAAGAGTACTCCCTGGAAATGATCGTTACCGGCTGCTTTCCAAACTCAAAATGCTTATGCTCGATGATTCTCGTATACGGTACTTCCCTGTCCGTATAATTCACGACGGCATTTCCCTGATAATTCTCCATATCCAGCTTTTCCGTCTCAAAGCGCACCGTACGGTACTGGAGCGTTCCCAGCTTATAACCATAAAACTCATCAATCATTCCGGTAAACAGCGTCTTATCCGCAACATCAGGATTTTCCTGAATGAAATCAAAATAATCCGTATTCAGTTTCACCGGAATGCCATCCAGCATCTTTTCCACAATCTTCGTATATCCGCCAATGGGGATTCCCTGATAACGGTCGTTGAAATAATTATTGTCATACATAAAACGGAATGGCAGACGCTTAATGATAAATGCGGGAAGCTCCGTACACGGGCGTCCCCACTGTTTTTCGGTATAGCCCTTGATCAGCTTTTCATAAACATCTCTTCCCGCCAGAGACAGCGCCTGTTCCTCTAGATTCTTCGGCTCTGTAATATTCAGCTCCGCCCGCTGCTGTTCGATCTTTTCCTTCGCTTCCGCCGGAGTCCTGATGCCCCACATCTTGCTGAACGTGTTCATATTAAACGGCAGATTATACAATTCATCCTGATATACTGCCACCGGAGAATTGATATAATGATTAAATTCCACGAACTGGTTCACATAATCCCACACCTCTTTGTTGCTGGTATGAAAAATGTGCGCGCCATACCGGTGAACACGAATGCCCTCCACATCCTCACAGTAAATATTTCCGGCGATATGATCTCTCTTATCAATGACAAGGCAGGTCTTTCCCGCCTTCTTCGCCTCATAAGCAAACACGGCTCCATAAAGCCCCGCTCCTACTACCAGATAATCGTATTTCATATTGACCTCCTATTTTTCTTTTCGGAATATCTTCCGATACATCCGTTTCATCCCACGGTAACCCTTTGCCGCAAGATCATGCAGCGGTCGCTTCGGGGCCGTATATTGATTTCCCTTTTCTCCCACTGGCAGCACAGGTGCTCTTAACGCCTCCTCAAGCCACTCCAGGGAACGCTTTTTCTCACGCTCCAGAATCTGACCGATCTTTTCATAATCCGGCTCCTCCAGCAGTTCCTCCCGCCTTTGTATTTCAAGAGGGTCTTTCACAAACCGGTCTCTGACGCCAAATACTTTTCCCAGCGATTCAAACCTTGAAATCCCCCTCCCCTCATTTTCGATACAGACAAAGGGTTTCTCATTCAGAATCGCAAAGCTTGCCCCGTGGCAGGAATCTGTAAGCAGATACCTGCAATTTTCGATATAGTATAACCAATCCTCCACCTGTAGATTCTCCGCCACAGGAGACAGATCTGCCTTTTTCTTATTTTCCTCAAAATTCGCCATCGTCCCGTCCAGCAAAACGACCAGCGGCAGTCCAAGCCTTTCGGACAAATATTCGGCCGCCGCTTTCTTTTCCGGATTTCCATCCAGAAGATAGACGGCAATATAATCGCCTTTCACCAACGGATGGCGTGCGGCCTCTGACTTTTCGGCCAGCTCTTCGTAAATTCCCCTCTCCATAAGGAACACCGGGTCCAGCACACGGGTCGCCTGCAAGCCGAACGTACGGTTTACCACCCCGACTGCGTCCTCCTCCCGCACGGAAATCCGGTCAAACTTTTCCAGATACTTCCTGGTAACGGCGATCTCTTCCTCCGGTGCGAAAAAGCCCGGATGTCCAAAAGATGCGGCATAGGAAATCCTGCGCTTATCATCCTCCAGAAAATTAAAGAAAAGCCCTCCTCTGTAATGGCGGCTGATGCCATAATTCCATACCTGATCAGAGCCTATCACAAAAGTGTCCGCATATGGATTTAGCTCCCGCATTTCACGGAAGCCAAAAACAGGCGTAATCGCCTCGTAATGTTCTTTTGCAAATCTTCTGCCATGAGAATGATAAATGGGCGCGTCCGGCTGAAATCCCGGACGGTCAATCATCGTGACCGAATATCCCATCCCCTTTATGGCCCGGTACAGGGCGTAATAGGTCATGATGCTGCCGTAATTCCAGCTCCACCATAACCCAAAAACCGCCACATCTTTTTTCTCTGTCTGCTTATCCAAAGTTTCCTGCTCCTCCAAAGTTTTCTTCTCTTCTAAAGCCTCCTGCTTATAACTCAAGGTATTTTCTCCAGAAATCCAGGCTGGTCATTTCACGGTAATGATCATGGTAAGACTGCTTCGCAGCCTCATACTCCTTATCCATCCGGCGCATGATACGGAACAGATTCTTATAACACTGTATCATCCGTTTCAGGCTCCGCTTTGTGGACGTGGAATTTCCCGCCGCATCCGTCATGATGACCTCGGAAAGACGGAACATCTTATAAATATTGTTGTACGGGGGGACGACCGGCACTTTTCCTTTTTTCGACGGAAGAATATAGCCGTTGATAAACAAAAGGTGAACCAGCTTCTTCCATACCGGTATAAAGTCCGATTTATCCGGTGTGATCAGTTTGTCCCAGTCATAATCCTCTTCTGTAATCCCTTTATATCCAAGATAGGCTTCCTTTGGCTTCGTCTTATAATTCAGGCTGCCGACCTCTGCATGAAGCGCCACCGGCTCCTGTTTCATAAACCAGCCGGCGCCCTTCAAAAAGTCCTCCATCCCCCGGATATTCATATCCACGTACTGATAACGGTATTTCGCAATGTTCGAGCTGGCCCATTTCATAAGCATGACTTTCATCTGCTTTGCCCCATAGTCCGGATAGTGAATGGCGTTTACGATACAGTGATTTCGGATATCGTAATATTCCATCGTGCCGGAGACTTTATTTTCAAATGCTTCATGCCATACGCCCACACCATTCAGATAGATAAAGCCTTTTCCTGTCCGCAGGCCGTATTCCACATCATCTCTGTGAATAAACAGCGGCAGCGGAAGATTCCCCTTATCGATCACAGAGAGAGGAATACAGCAGTACCACCAGCCCGCATATTCCACTTTCTCCGTCTCTTCTTCATTTAAAAGCAATACTTTTCGATCTCTTAAGTCTACCTTATGCTTGAGCGCTTCAATCTTCCCCTCATTCCACTGAGCCCCTTCTTCATATTGGAGATATGGTTTGTTTAACTGGAGAATCGATCCTGCCAGTGTAAAATCTTTGTATTCTTCCTTCAGAAATGACAGAAACAGAAACGTCGTCTCCAGACTTGCCGGCTCAATCATGGCGTCGTCATCCATCAGAAGCACGTGGCTGATGTCGCGCTCCTTCGCCCGGCTCATCGCTTCGATGATTCCGCGGGTGAAGCCGCCCACGCCGCCTGCATTTTTATTCGGTGTAATCTTCACAAAATCTCCATCTGCCACGGAAGAATCGAGCGTCTTTGCGTTATCGGAAATGTGTACATACAGATGGCGGTACAGAGGAGACCTGGGGTTTTCAAGAATCTGCCGTTTCAAAAGCTCCAGATTCCGGTAAACATACTGCTCTCTCTTAAACGTACAGATCGCCGCCATGATATTTACTTTCAGATCAGAGGGCATCAGGTTTTCACAAAAGTAATGGCCTCCAAAGATCACACTGTCCTCTGCCAGTGACAGACAGCGGAACGAAAAAATTCCTTCCGGACGGTTCTCGCCAAAATCAAACCTTGCCTCCATCCTTTCCGAAGCAAAAATTTCCCGGCTCTCCAGAATCTCTTCTTTTACTTCTCCGTCCTGCAAATACTGATAAACCATTTCCACCGAGAAGCTCCCCTGAAATTCCAGGGAAAGCTGTACTCTGCTTACAACGGTATATTTTCCCCATTTTCCCGTAGAAAAGCCATTAAAATAAGTATCAAATCCAACGCTGCCGTTCAGCCCGCATTTCAGGCTTCCGTCTTCTCCTACGGTTATCTTTTCATCTCTGCGGTAATACAATTCTTCTGCTGCTTCCATCCCGGAAGGCAATAAGATCCTTTTTAAATCCATATTATCTCCTGTCTTTTCCCTTTATGGTGTTTTATTCTCCAAATCCTGATAAGCGTCGCAAACTGCCTGGGCCTCTCCGCTCATCACGGCAACTCCTTTGTCCAGCCACAATGCGTGGTCACAAAGACTCCTCACCTGTTCCAGATTATGAGACACGAAAAGCAGCGTGGTTCCTCCGGACAGCATCTCCTGCATTCGGTTCTGGCATTTCTTCCGGAACAGAAAATCCCCGACAGCAAGTACCTCGTCTACAATCAGAATCTCCGGCTTTACCATCGTCGCCACAGCAAATCCAAGTCTTGCCTTCATACCGGAAGAATAATTCTTGATCGGCGAATCCAGAAACTCACGAATCCCCGCAAATTCCACAATTTCCTCAAAATGCTCTTTCATGAATTTTTCGGAATGTCCCAGCACCGCTCCATTCATATAGATATTTTCACGGGCCGTCAGATTAGGGTCAAAACCCGCTCCCAGCTCAATCAGAGGCGCAATTCCTCCCTTTACGGTGATTGTTCCCTTATAAGGCTTCATGATACCGCTGATTGCTTTCAAAAGCGTGGATTTTCCGGAACCATTCGTTCCGATCAGTCCCCACGCCTCCCCTTTCTTCACTTTCAGGGAAACGTCCTTTACCGCAAGGAACTCCTGAAACAAAAGCTGGCGTTTGAGCAGATGAATCACATATTCTTTCAGATTATCTACTCCCTGTGTCGCCTTATTAAAACGTATCGTCACATGATCCACATCTATGATGTACTCATTCTCTTTCATACTTTTCATTTCCTCCAAATGCCTGCTCTCACCATACTTAAATGTAGAGAATAAATTTATCCTGGCTCTTCTTAAAGACAACGACTCCAATGACAAACGCCACGATTGCGATCAGCCAGCCGCCCCAAAAGATACGCGGTCCCGGAAAACGGCCATCGCACACCATATCACGGAACTGGGCCACATAATAATACATCGGATTAAACCCTTTAATAAAAAACTGCAATTCCTTCGTAAGCGACGCGATCGGATAAAAGATCGGCGTCAGATACATCCATGCAGTCGTCATCGCTTTATAAATGTGCTGTACATCCCGGAAAAACACATTCAAAGACGCCAGCAAAAATCCCAGCCCGCAGCAGAACACATAGAGCTGAATCATAACAAGAGGCGTACACAGAAGATACGGCGTCACCTTTGCTCTTGTGAAAACCATAACGATAATCAGAGCCCCCAGGGAAAATACGAAATCCACCAGTGAGCTTGTCACCTTCGCCAGCGTGAAGATATATTTTGGTACGTAGCATTTCTTCAAAAGCGCTCCGTTTCCAATGATCGAACGCATGGCTGCGTTCGTAGAACTTGTCATAAACTCAAACATGGTACGTCCTGCGATCAGATATACCGGATAATTTTCAATCCCTTTTCCCCTGTTAAACATACTGGAAAATACCAGTGTCATAATCACCATGATCAGCAGAGGATTCAAAATAC
The DNA here is from genome assembly GCA_937965795.1 of uncultured Lachnospiraceae bacterium. Taxonomy (GTDB): domain Bacteria; phylum Bacillota; class Clostridia; order Lachnospirales; family Lachnospiraceae; genus Hominisplanchenecus_A. The sequence continues at coordinate 39,784 of CALCMD010000038.1, forward strand.
TCCACACATATCCCAGGACGCTTCTGCGGTATTTCAGCTTTACATCCCTCTTTACAAGCTGCTTCAGCAGATCCTTATACTGTAAAAACACGTGAAATCTTTCCTGCCAGATACTCATTTTTTCAACCCTTCCTTTATCTTAAATAACAGTCTGGCCGCCAAATACGCCCTGTAATCTGTTCTGCGCAAAAGCAGCACCGCCCGGTTTCGAACCGCATCGTATATTTTCGGATACTTTGTAAAAAGATTTCCGTCAAACCGGCGCATCTCTCCCGGAATTCCTTTGTCATAAGGAAAACTCAGAAAAATCTTAAACCTGCTGGCCACCATCCTTGCAATGGTATTCTCCAGATAGACCATCACATAGCCTGGCGCATTCTTTGTTTCCTGCTCCTCATAAAACGCAAACAGACGATTCAGTACCCTGTCATAATTTTCCTGATTCTTCTGCATACGTTTCATATTCATGCTTTGTCCCGGAAGCCCAATGCGGTACATATAGACAAACGCATCAATGCAGGTGACTGTCCGGATGAACGGCACCGGAAACAGCACATACTCCATATCCACATAAAAACAATGCTCGTCCAGCGGTGGAATCCTGCCCTTTAGCAATTCTGTCCGCATGGTTATTCCGTGCATTTTCATAAATATCTTATCACTAATCTCGGAAAAGCGATACTCTTTTCCGTAAATAACTCCTGGAAACGGCTCTGAAAACTCCGCTTTTCTGCTGCCGTCTTTATCCTTTACCCAGTAATAGTTGGAAAGTACCACATCTGAATCCGATGTTTTCAGGCAGTCCAGCAGACGCACAAAAGCGTCTCTCTCCACCCAGTCATCCCCGTCCACAACTTTAAAATATTTTCCCAAAGCCTCCGAAAGCCCCCGGTTAATGGTGGAGCCATGCCCCCCGTTTTCCTTTTTTATCATGCGGAAGGTCTGCGGATAACGCCTCACATAAGCTTCGGCAAGCTCCCCGGAACGGTCCTGTGAGCCGTCATTGACGATCAGAACCTCCAGTTCTTCTAAAATCTCCGGAATCACAAAAGAATCCAGACAGGTATTGATATAATTTTCAATGTTATAAGTGGGAATCACCACCGTCAATATTTTATTCATGGCTTCTCTTTAACCGAAGGATGCCTTCCTTTATGGCGCATGGAAGAAACATCACTGCCTTTCCGACTTTATAAGAAGTGGAATTTTCCACATTCTTCAGTTCCCTCTGTAAACGCTCGATCTCCCAATCTTTCTCGATCCCCACCCGGTAAATTCTTTCCTCGTACACATAGGCATGACGGTCTTTGATCAAAATCTTTACCAGCTCCCACTCCTCAGGCGTGAAGATTTCCGGCTCCAGCTCGCCATTTTTATCCGCCTCTATAAATTCTTTTTGAAAGCGTTCCATGTATATGTCTTTAAATTCCTCTCCCACCCGGTAGAAAGAAGCAATATAATTGTGATAGCGTTTGAAATTATAAATGCCCAGATAGCGCTCTTTAAACACAGGGTGCGCATTCAGAAAATCCCTGATAAACGCATATTCGTCATTCATACAGAATACTTTTTCCCTGCTGTGAACCGAAGAACCCGGATTATCCCGGCGGTTCCTGTAATAAGGCTTATCCACAAAATAAATTCGTTTCGCATAACAGAAGGTCTGAAACCAAAACCCATTGTCCTGAAAGGACGCCCCCGGCGTTTCATTGTGGCGGATCTGATGCTCTTTTAGAAAGCTTGCTTTATAAATGCCGCTCCAGGTGTTCATAAGCGCCTTAAACATATCCAGCTCGTCCTTCGGGTCGATCACCCTTTTGTACAGGTCATCCCGTGAAGTCAGGCGGTTATACTGAAATACCCGCTTCCCATCCGCTCCTGTGACAAACCGCAGAAAATCCGCTTTTACAATTTCCAGATTTTTTTCTTTTGCCACCTTATAAAGCTTTTCGTACATGTCCGGCTTTACATAATCGTCCGGCTCGACAATCCCCACATACTCCCCCGTACAGGCGTCCAGCCCCCGGTTCATCGCTTTCCCATAACCCCCGTTCGGCCCGTCCAGTATCTTCACCCGGCCGTCCTTTGAAGCATATCTTTTTAAGATTTCCAGGGAATGATCCGTAGAACCGTCATTGACACAGACAAACTCCATATCTGACAGCGTCTGGGCCTCCAGGCTGTCCATACATTCCTCCAGGTACTGTTCCACATTATAAATGGGTACGATCACTGATACCTTTGCCATTTCATCCTCCTTTGGAGTCAGGCTTTTTGCCCTTTTATCACTCTTTTTATCTTTCCCGGTACTGCCGTGATTACTCTTCCTGCCCGGAAAGTCGGGGAAGCTTTCACTGCGCGAATCTCATGTTCCAGCCCTCTGATCCGTTCCTGCTTTTCTTTCACTTCCTCTGTCAGCCTGCGCTTTTCACCCAGAAGATATTCTGTGCAGGACGTCTTTTTCATCTGCGCCAGCCTGTCATACAGCTCTGGCTGTGCATAAAAGTCCCTCGTATGGGACAGAAATCCAAAATCCTCGTCACACGTTCCGCAGATCAGGTCATAAACCTTCTCATACGCCGCTCCCTCGATGGTATCCAGATTCCAGAAACAGAAATGGAGCGCCCAGTTGACAAATCCTTTCTCCAGCTCCCCATAGCTTCCCATGCAGACAAGCTCGTTTCTCAGGGCGGTACACGCCGCATAGAAACAATTCCAGGACTTCTCTCTCGTCGCCGACAGAGACCCCCTGACGTGAATCCTGTGGTGTACCAGCAGCTCGTTAATCACGCAGATTCTTTCGGCCTTTGCCAGAGAAGAAAATACAAAATATAAGTCATTGGAGGTTCGCAGCTCCTGAAACCGAAGCTTCTCCTTCTCTGCAAACTCCCTGCTGTACAGTTTGTCCCACGCCCAGCCTACTGCAAAGGTAAAAATACGATCCGGCATGTCTCTCCAGCAAAAAGGATTTCTTCCTGGAAGCTGCTTTTCTTTGATGGAATAATCCATCGGCAGATACGTATCCAGCGTATCGTCATACCGGTTCCCCCGGAATATCGTAACATCTGCCTGCGTCTCTTTCGCGCGCAGATATGCCCGCTCCAGCATTTCCGGTTCATAAAAATCATCCGAATCCAGAAAAGACAGGTACTCTCCCTTCGCCAGCTCCATGCCTCTGTTCCTTGCAAAAGCAGCGCCTGTGTTTTCCTGTTCAAGCACCCTCACTCTTTCGTCCTTTTGCTCATATTCCCGCAGAATCCCCAGGCTGCCGTCGGTCGAACCGTCATCAATGCAGATCACTTCGATTTCCCGCAGGGTCTGTCCCAGAATATCATCCATACATTTTTTCAGATACCGCTCCACATTATAGACGGGCAGTATCACGGATACCTTTCTTTTCTTCGACATCGCATACTCCTTCACTTTATCCTAAGATTTTACCATAAAGCTAAAGTATATGTCAAACACTTGTCGGAAATCCTGTAATGTGCTATACTTTACCCAGCTCATTCCCGCAGGCAGTAAGTCGCGATGATGTGCCTGCAAGGATAATAAGAAAATATTTTATGTACGAGGTGCAAATTTATGAATATTGTAGTAGCTGGAACCGGTTATGTCGGCCTTGTCACCGGAGTCGCTCTCGCAAATGCCGGACATTCTGTCACCTGTGTGGACGTAGACCAGGCAAAGGTGAATACCATGCGTCAGGGAATCTCCCCGATCTATGAGCCAGGACTGGACGAGCTGATGCGGAAAAACATGGACAGGCTTACCTTCACGACGGATTATGCGTCTGCCTACCGCACGGCTGAGGTCATTTTTATCGGCGTGGGAACACCGGAAAAAAAAGATGGTTCCGCTAATCTTTCCTACGTTTTCCAGGTCGCTCACCAGATCGCAGAAAACATTGAAAATGATTGTATCGTGGTAGTGAAATCCACCGTTCCGATTGGAACAAATGACAAAATTGAAAAACTGATTCAGGAAAACCTGAAGCATCCGGTGTGGGTCGAGGTCGCTTCCAACCCGGAGTTTCTCTCGCAGGGAACCGCCGTGCCGGATACGCTTCATGCCGCCCGCATCGTCATCGGAGCGGAGTCTGACCGGGCGAAGGAAACCTTACAGAAGGTCTATGAGAACTTTCATCAGCCTTTTGTGCTGACGAACCGCCGGAGCGCAGAGATGATTAAATATGCCTCGAATGATTTTCTGGCGCTGAAGATTTCCTATATTAATGAAATTGCGAACTTCTGCGAAATCGTGGGCGCCAATATTGAGGATGTGGCAAAGGGCATGGGCTACGATCCCCGTATCGGAAACCGTTTTCTCCATGCAGGCATCGGCTACGGAGGCTCCTGTTTTCCGAAAGACACGAAGGCGCTGCACTGGATGTCTAATTACTATGAACGTGAATTAAAAACGATCAAGGCCGCCATCGAAATCAACGACAGCCAGAAGCTTAAGCTGATCAAGAAATCCAAACAGTATTATGAATCTCTGGAAGGACTGACGATCGCCGTACTTGGCCTGACCTTCAAACCGAACACCGATGACCTGCGGGAAGCGCCGTCCCTGGTGAACATCCCGATCATGCTGGACGACGGCGCCACGGTAAAAGCATGGGATCCGGTCGGCGTGAAGAATTATAAAAAAATCTATCCAGACGAGATTCAGTACTGCGATACGCTCGAAGAAGCTCTGAGAGACGCCGATATCTGCTTTATCTTTACCGAATGGCAGGACATCAAAGACTTAAAGCCGGAAGATTTTAAGAAATGGATGAAGAAAGCGATCGTGCTGGATGGCAGAAACTGTTACGAACCAGAATCTTTCCTCGGAAGCAGGGTCATATATAATTCCATCGGCCGGGCCGTTATTGAAGAATAATGTAAGAAATGCCCTGTAACTTTTTCTGATATGCTCCCTTTTAGGTAGACAGTTGAAAAAATAAAACTGTTTATCTGGAAGGGGGCATTTTCTATGGGTAAGATTTCTCCGGAAGAAAAAATACAATGGGTGGAGAAAATCATTCAGAATAAAGAATCAATCCATTCAGTTGCATCAAAATTAGGAATTCACCATACGACTGTTGATAAATGGGTTAGGAACTATAAGTCGCTTGGTCAGGAGGTGTTTTTTAGAAAAGGCTGGACAAAAAGAACTTCAGCCGAAAAGGAGGCAGCCATTTTAGATTACCTTTCTGGCAAAGGTTCTCTCAGAGATATTTGTGATAAACACAAAATTACAGATACTCATCAGCTCAGAAAGTGGATTATGAAGTATAATGGTCATGAAGAACTTAAAGATTCGGGAACAGGAGGTACACCGATCATGACCAAAGGCAGAAAAACTACTTTTGATGAACGTGTTGAAATCGTTCAGTATTGTATTAACCATAATCATAATTATGCTGAAACAGCAGAAAAATTCAGTATTTCATACCAGCAGGCCAGAAACTACACTGTTAAATACGAAGAAAAAGGTGTTGAAGGTCTTCGGGACAGACGCGGAAAAAGAAAATCTCAGGATGAAATGAACGAATTAGAAAAACTTCGTGCAGAAGTAAAAATTCTGCGTGCGGAAAAAGAACGTGCAGAAATGGAGATTTCTTTCTTAAAAAAATTAGAAGAAATCGAGAGGAGGCGAAGCTGAGCCTGATACGTCACGAACATATCTATCAGGCAATCAAAGAGGAACATGAAAAACACAATTATCCGATTCTTACATTGTGTAAACTTGGTGGGATTTCCAGGGCAGCCTATTACAAATGGCTTAATCATAAAGAAACAGCTAATGATAAATTGAATCAGGAATTGGCAGATAAACTGGAACAATTGCATGAAAAGCATCCAGATATGGGCTACAGAAGGCTGAATGACAAATTACGGCATGATGACAGTATCCTTGTGAATGACAAGCGAATTCTTCGCATTTGTAGAAAGAAACAAATCAAATCAAACTTAAAGTATCGTTATGACGGATGCACAAGACCGTCAAAAAATCCTGCATTTATTGCAGAAAATGTTCTTAATAGAGATTTTACGGCAGAACATCCAAATGAGAAATGGGTTACAGATGTGACCGAATTTAAGTATGGAACTACGTTTGATAACGTACACAAACTATATTTAAGTGCTATCTTAGATTTATGTGATCACCGTCCTGTCGCATATGTTATTGGGGATAGTAATAATAATACACTTGTGTTTGAAACATTTGATATGGCAGTTGCTGCGAATCCGGATGCTCATCCGATTTTTCACAGTGACAGAGGATGCCAATACACATCCCGAACATTCCATCAGAAGTTAGAAGCAGCTGGAATGACACAAAGCATGTCACGAGTAGCCCACTGCACAGATAATGGGCCGATGGAGGGGTTCTGGGGAATCCTAAAACGAGAAATGTACTACAAACAGAAATTTCATACCAGAGAAGAATTAGTTCGGGCAATTACGGAATATATGGATTACTATACAAACGACCGTCCACAGCGTGGACTCGGAATCCTAACACCGATGGAATTTTACGAAAAACAATTATTAGCAGCATAAAAATGTTGCCCGGCATATACCGGGCAACACAAAACTTTATATTTTTTTAATTGTCTACTTGACGGGGCGCACACCATTCAGATTACGGGGCATTTCTTTTTCTGTTTTAACTTTCGCCTCTTCGGAACAGATTCCGGATCTTCAAAGGCAGATACAGCATCTTCGCTCCTAACCGATACTCCCGGCATGCGAGAAGATCATGCTTTTCCTTTTCAAGACCTCGGATTCCGTCTGCTAATCTCATTTTATCCTGATAGTCTCCCTCCAGGCAGCGGTCTCTCTCCTCTTTCAAATCCTGTATCCGGTACCGCAGAAAATCCGGATAATCCCCCTTCTGCATCACCTGGTAAAATCCATACATTCTGCGGACATAAGCGTGAAAATACTCCTCCGGCTGTCCGTCGATTGACAGCTTTTCCAGCAGTTCTTCTTTCAGCCTATGATAAAGCGCCTCCTGTCCCCTTCCGTTCTCCTGGGAATTCAGATTCGCCATACAGCCATCCAGCGCATGATTCACAAAACTTCTCTGCACCTGGAAAAATACATTCTTTTTCTCCAGATATTCTTTCAGCGCCAGAAATGCGTAAAAAAAGTCCAGCGGCGCTTCCTGATTCGTCGTCTGGCAGCTTCCGGCAATCCCTACCCGGTAAGAAACAAACTCTTTCCTGACCGTGGTGATCTTCTCTGCTTCCATCAGCGCCGTACAGGTAAAAAGCAGGTCATTCGTCCGCCTGATCTCCTGAAATTTCAAACCGTGCTCCAGGACAAAGGAACGCAGAAACATCTTATTCCAGGGCCAGTTATGAAAAGCATTAAACACAGCCTCCGGCATATCCCTCCAGCAGAACACCTCCTGCCTGGGTAAAAATTCTTCCCGCATGGCTGCCGGTTCCGGCGTCTCAAATCCCAAATCTTCATGATAGCACTTCGCTTTACAGACGCAGATCTGCGCGCCGGTTTCTTCGCAGCGTGCGGACATCTCCTCCAGCATTTCCGGCAAAAAGAAATCGTCAGAATCCAGAAAGACCAGATACTTTCCTTTCGCATGTTTCATGCCCAGATTTCTCGCCGCGCCGCCGCCGCTGTTTTTCTGCGTCAGGATGCGCAGCCTTTGATCCAAACGGCTTTTTTCTTTTAAAATCTCCACCGACCTGTCAGAAGAGCCGTCGTCCACACAGATCACTTCCATTTCCCGTAACGTCTGTCCCAGTATGCTTTCTATACATTGCTCCAGATATGGTTCCGTATTGTATACCGGAACGATCACGGATACTTTGATTTCTTCCATATTCTGTCATTCTCCCTGTTTCTGTACTCTGCTTCGTCTGCCCCTGAAATGTGCGCCCGCATATTTCGCTGCGCCATGAAACGCATACCGCACAAAACACCAGCAGGATTTTACGATTCCAAAACCCATATAGCGATAAACCTTAAAGGTCATCCCTGCGGATTTCAATTTTGTTCCCGATTTTCCACTGCTGCTCAGACGGTATTTCAGAAGCGGCTCATTCACGGCACATGCCTTTCCATATTTTTGCAGAATCCGAAGCCACATAATATAATCCTCATGGCTGTCCTCATGGCACATAGGAAACTCTTTCGCGACTTCCGTCCGCAGCAGAACCGCTGAACAGTTGATACAATTACTTCCCAGCATCTGCCGGTAGGTGATCTCTTCAGACACAGGAATCACTCTTCCCGTCAGCTCCCCGTCCGGCGTTACCAGTTCCCTCCCTGTCGTACACAGGACATCCCCGGTCTCTTCCATCCGCGCAAGCTGCTTTTTCAGTTTTCCTTCCTCCCACCAGTCGTCAGAATCCAGAAAGGCCACGTATTTCCCCCGCGCGAGCTTCACGCCAAGATTTCTGGAGCCGGAAGCCCCCAGATTTTCTTCATTCCTATGATAATGAACGATCGGATTTTCCTGATATGCAGCCATCACAGGCGCGAGATCCTCCTGGCTTCCGTTATCCAGAACCAGGATTTCCATAGAAACATCCTGTATCAATGCGGAATCAATCGCCTTTCCCAGCGTCCTGCTGCAATTATACGCAGGAATCACCACGGAAATAAGGGGCATGTCCGCCCCTTTTATTTTTGATTCCCGTTCTTTTCTTTCGTTGCCGCCGTTACCTGCCATTGCTCCACTCCCTCGGTATTTTCCTTTTGAAAAAGGATTTTAAATGTAAGGAATAACAGTTTCATATCCAGAAAGAAACTGTAATTTTCAATATACGTCAAATCCAGCTTCAGCTTATCATAAGGCGTCGTGTTATACTTTCCATACACCTGCGCATACCCGGTAAGCCCAGCTTTCATTTTCAGACGATAATCAAACTCCGGTATCTCCCGCTTGTACTCCTCAGCGATCTCCGGGCGCTCCGGCCGAGGCCCTACCAGGGACATATCGCCCTTCAAAATATTAAAAAGCTGAGGAAGCTCGTCAAAATGGATATTTCTGAGTACCTTGCCCACGGGAGTTACACGGCTGTCATGCTTCATGGCAAGCCTGGCGCCCGTTTTTTCGGAATTCACCCGCATACTGCGAAACTTCAGAACATAAAAAATCTTTCCATTTTCTGTCAGACGCTCCTGCTTATAAAATACCGGGCCTCTGTCATATGCTTTGATCAGAATGGCGATCAACAGCATAAAGGGCGAGGCCAGCGCCACGCCGACAAAAGACACGACAAGATCAAAAACTCTTTTCGCAAACCTCTGCTCTGCCGTCAGCCCTCTGTTTCGAAACAGCATCAGGGTCGTGTCAAACAAATGAATGGAGTCCGCACTTTGCAGCATAATATCCGAAAGCTTGGGAATGCTGTAGCACCGGATATTTTTCTCAAAACAATATTTCAGAAGTACATTTCTCTCATGGGAACCTATATCCCCCAGAATCACATTTTTATAGGAATTGATCTTCTCTTTCAGCGCCTTCTCACCTTTGCTCAGATGGATCGTCTCGCAGATATGGTACTTGTCCTCCCTTGAGGATATTTTATGAATCAGATCTACCGGGCTGTGTTCCCCATAAACCAGCAGCATCCTTCTCGGAGGATAGATCTTCGCATAAATCCAGCGCATGAAAACGACCCAGACCGCCACGACCGCCGCATTGAAAAACGTCATATACACCATAGGCGCCACATGAGCTCCAAATTTCCATCGCCCGATCAAAGCAAGCTGAAGGTAAGTAATAATATTGACACACAACACGGATAAAAGCTGTGAAAACAGTACGTCAAACACCCGGAGGTATCCGATCTTAAATCCTCCGTACAATTTATAAAAAATAAAGAGCATCAGTGCATACTGCCCAATCACCACATAATTTCCCCGAAACCAGAACTTCTTGCCGATTACCCCTGCGTCTGCATAACAGTGAAACCAGACATAAGCAAACGCGCCCGTCTGGACAACCATAATGAGAAGGGATGCCAAAAACATGATGATTCTCTTATATTGTTCCCTACGTTCCATATTCTCTCCTTTGTTACCGAAAGAACCTGCCGCTGGCAGCTTCTTCGGATGCTTGGCAACAGAAACAGCAGACCCGTCCGTCCGGCCTGCTCTTCCAAACTAATCACATTTTACAACATTCCTCCCCAAATGACAACAAAAACCTCACCTGCCATCCTCCATATCCCGATAAATGATATAAGTATTCACATTTCCCACCGTTTCATACCCCAGAGCCTGGATATTTTCATCCTGCCATTCGTTTGCAGGATAAATCAAAAAATTACAGTCCAGCTTTCTGGAAAGTCTGGCAATCTTCTGAAAATCCGGAGATTCCTTCAGCATTTCGGCCGCCAGCCTTTTTCCTTTTTTCCCCGTATTTCCACGCCTTCCATATGCCAGCCTGATCTTCGGGTCATACTGTCTGATGAATCCAACCAGCTCTTCCGGCGCCGTGACTCTGATCTCCCCGTCCTCCGGCGCGTTTTCTTCCATGATATCGCACGCCCAGCAGACCTCCGGCGGAAGCTTTAAAAGATTTCCCGCCCTCTGAAACGGCCCGTCCTCTCCGTATACGCAATGCCCTGACAAAACGATCAAAACCGTAAAAAGCACAAGAACGCCTGCTCCTGCCGCTTTACTTTTCTGCCTTTTCCATATCCTGACCGCCGTATAGGAAAGGATTACCGGAATCGGCAGCAGCCAGAACATTCTCCAGTAGACCAGTTCCCCGATGCAGTAATCCATGATGATCTTCGCCGTTACCGGACAGAGATACAAAATAGCAAAAATTCCCGTATAGGCCCCAAACAGCCGTCTCTTATCCCGCTCCTCTTTCGCCAGGAGCAGATACAGAAGCGCAAGCAGAAACAGGGCGAACTGCCAGCTTTCCCCTACATACCATCCAAACATTTTTACGGCTGACTTTAGTATTTCCATCATCGTTTCCTCCTAATTCACGCTGCGCCCTTTTTCGCTACAGCGCAAGATAAACCGCCGCACATACCACACAGGGCAGGGTACAAAGAATGGCCAGTCCCAACTGTTTCCACTGCTTTTTCAAAAGTCCGTACAGAAAGCCGAAAATCCCCAGCATAACAGGAGCCAGCATAATTCCCATAGACGAAACGAGACAGCAGGCAGTCATAAGGACAAACAGAGCCGCCCAGTCTCCTGTTCCCGGCATTCCCTGAAATACTCTCATCCCGAAATAAAACAGCGCCGGAAGCAGCACAGCCGCCAGCATCGCCTTTCCCTGCCAGATGCGGATCAGCAGAAACGTACCCTGGGTAAATACGGAATAATAGGAAAACATATGAACCAGCGACAGGAAACACAGGAACATTCCCGTGGATTTCACATCCTGCCGGAAGAATCTCTGTCCCATCAAAGCATAGATTCCGTATGCGAGCAGCACAAAAAAGACTGGCATCACGGAGTGCGCCACCGCTGCCGGGCTCATCCGCACCATTTCTCCGTAAAATGCGAGCAGAACCGGAAACGGTGACAGGACATACCGGGAAGGCAGCGTGCTTACTGCATTTCCGGTGTATGCACTATACTGAAACATGGTATTTGTTTCCAGCGTTGTCGCAGCCGTTCCCACATAAAACGAATCATCCAGATCCGTGGACATCCCTGCCGCATAAATGCCAATCTGCACGGCAATCAGCAGAACCGCCGCCAGGCACGGCCACGGCAGGCGGCGAAGCTTTTTCATCCTCTCCAACGTAAGCGGAAGAATACGTTTTCTCCCGCAGACAGCAGAAAGAACCGTCAGAATCAGAATCGCTGCGCCATAGGAATATTTCAGCACGGAAAAAGGCATACGAAGGAAAATCATCGGTAAGGCCATGACTTCAAATACAGCAAACATCCCTATATAACCGCAGAACAGCGTCAGCAGGAAGCTGTTCCCGTTTTCCTTCATTCTTCCTGTAAATCCCAGCCCTGCTAAAAATGGAATCACCAGAAACCACAGCAGGATCAAAATCGCTTTTGCTACCACAAAATTCCCTCTTTCTTTCGGGCGTTACCGATTCGTACACACGCCCTCTTTATCAAATTTGTACCTCACACCGTCGATTACTTTTGACCGGTTCTGAAGCGCATAGCCCCGTTTGCTGAAATAATACCACTTTCTTCCTGTTTTTACCCATGCCTGTTTTCGCATGACTCCTTTATTTTTGCTGAAAAAATATTTTCTGTCCTTATACGTCACGAGCCCTGTCGTTTTTCGCCCCTGGCTGTTCAGATAATATTCTTCTCCGTCAACGGTCACGATGCCCTTCTTCATCCTGCCTTCTTTATCAAAGTAATAGTAGTATTTTCCAAGTTTGGCCCATCCCGTCCGCGCGGCGCCATTTTTCTTTATAAAATAATACGTATGTCCCTTCCATGTTTTCCATCCGCTCTGGAGTACTCCGTTTTTGTCCGCATAATAACGGTTTCCGTCTATCCCCTGAATAAAGCCTTTTTTCAGTACCCCTTTGCTGTTGAAGTAATACAGCTTCCCATCAATCCTTGCTACGCCGGTCTGCCCAACGCCATCGCTGTTAAAATAGTGCTTCTGTCGGCCAAACTCTTTCCATCCGGTTACGCGGTATCCGTTTTCATCCAGATAATACCACGAACCGTCCAGATTCAGCCATCCATTTCCGGCACGCTGTCCATCCGCGCCTACATAGAACCACTTTCCTTTTTCCTGATTCCATCCGGTCAGTACTTTTTTCTGCAATCCATAATATTTGGCTATCGCTGTGGCATCCGCCACACCGAGCTTTTTCATCTTCGCATTGCTTCCATAATATTTTACACAGTCCTCCGGATTGCTGACAAAACCGTGTTCTACGATCATCCCCGGAAATCCGGCCTGTACGCTATACCTTACAATCGCATAATAATCTGCCAGTTTCCCATTGGGATAAGTATTCCCTGTTTCCGACAGCTTATAAACCAGATCTCTGTTTTTAAATCCAATATTTTCAAGCTCCGCCAGGATCGTCCTGGCAATCACTGCTGTCTCCTTTGCCTGGCCCGGCCTATAATTTCCGGAAGACACCATAACCTCGGCTCCTGTCGCCGTCGTCTGTGTTTCCAGGGTGGAATTGATGTGCTGGCTGACCAGCACCGTTGCTCCCACGCTTGCGGCATAATCCACTCTCTCCTGTAACCCGACTGCCACATCCGAGTTCCTGGTCAGATAGACTTTTACCCCTGCATATTTTTCAAGCTCCTGCTTTGTATATTTGGAAATTTTTAACGTGATTTCTTTTTCCATATAGGTCACGCTGTTCCAGGTTCTGTATGCACCGCCGTCAGAGCCGCCATGTCCCGGATCAAGCACTACGACAATATCGCCCGCCACACGATTCAGGCCGTTCCCCGGCGTGAGTTCCACTTCTTTTGTACGCCCGGAAATTTTTGTGGAAGTTTCTGCTTCTTCCAGGGCTGCGCCAACCTCCGCGGCGTCTTCTGCCACCGGTATTTCTTCCGTCTCTTCTTCTACAGCAGCCGACAGCGTATCCTCTGCATTTCTGAATTCCTGAATGTCAAACACATGCTCTCCTCCGCCGCATCCGACAGTCAGGGAACGCATCTGCTCTTCCCGTATTACCGTCCCTTCCATAAGAAACGCCGCATATCCATCCAGTACTTCGACTGCCGATATGCTTCGGATCTCTTCTCCCTCTTGCCAGGAAAGTTCTGCCCGTTCCAGGCTCTCCCCGCCTGTCCGGACCGAAGCAACGATCACCTGGCCGCCTGTGCCGTCTTCTCCCGTATAAAGATACTCCAGCACCGGAGCGCTCTCTGCCGCCGCTGCCTGTTTTCCAGGCGTGATCCAAAAGATGCCCGCCACCAGAAAAAGTAACAGCAAAATACCTCGCTTCTGTTTCTTCATAATTTGTTTTCCCCTTTTAATTCTTACAAGACCAATCTCATGATACTCCGTTGCTATTATACGTTTTCTGTCCTTTCCTGTCAAATACAGTTTCCCGTCTGCCAGATGCTTTCTTAATTTTTCCTGAACCTTCCCGAATCGTTTGCAATCCTGTCACATTTATAGTAAATTATAAAAGACACATAGATTTATGAACAACATAAGCGAGGGGATAACATGAAATTCAAAAAAATGCTTTCTTTGTGCTTCCTGGCTCTTGGGCTGACTCTTACGGTCCCGCTGGCTGCATCTGCCACGGAACCTCCCGAGACAGAACAGACCGAAGCACAGACAAACGGATGGTCGGCCGATCACACCTCCTATTTTTTGGACGGGCAGAGAATTACCGGAGTTCGGCAGCTTTCTGATGGTTACTATTACTTTTTTAATGCGGACGGCATTCTGGTGACAGGCAGACAGGGAGTTATCATTGCCAACCAGGCGCGTTATTTTATTAAACCGGACGGCACTTTGCTTCGGAATTCCTGGGGTACTGTAAATGGCAAAACCTTTTATGCCGGTGATAATGCAAAGCTCTACACAAACCGCGCCGTGCTGATTGACGGAAAGATTTACTGCTTTAACGCAAGAGGGCTAAAGCTGACAAACGGACTGAAAAAAGTCAAAGGATACACTTACCTTCTGTCCGCCTCAGGCGCTGCAAAAACAGGAATTCAAAAATACAATGGGAAACGATACTTTTTTAGCCCCAAAACCGGACGGATGTATAAAAACCGGATTGTAAAAACTAACGGTAAGATTTACTATCTGACTTCGAAAGGCGCGATGGCTACCGGATGGATCGATACCGGGAAGAAAATCTATTTTGCAGACTCGAAAGGCCGCCTGAAAACCGGATGGCAGACTTACAAAGGAAAAAGATACTATTTTAACCAGAAAACCGGAGCCCTCCGCACCGGATGGGTCAATATCGACGGAAATTATTACTACTATACCTCCTCCGGCGTCGCGCAAACCGGATGGTTCAAGGTCGGAAAAAACAAATATTATGGTACGACCTCAGGAGAGCTCAAAGGCGCCCGTCTGATCGGCTTTCAGCGTATTGATGGCAAACGTTATCTGTTCAACGGCAGAGGCGTGCTCCTGACCGGGTGGCAGACGCGGGGCTCTTACAAATACTATATGGACGCTAACGGCGTCGTCACCACCGGATGGAAAAAAATCAAAAACAAATGGTATTTCTTTGAAAGCTCCGGCGTCATGAAAACCGGATGGCTGGTTCACAACGGAAATTTCTATTACATGGATCCAAAAACAGGGGCTATGACGACAGGAAACCGGAGAATCAACGGAAAGAATTATACCTTTGCGCCAAGCGGTATTTATTCCCAAACGGCTCTTTCCGGCGCATGGCTGGTTAAGGTAAACCGGGCCGCCAATGTCGTGACCGTATATAAAGGAGACGTACCCGTAAAAGCATTCCTCTGCTCTACCGGTATGAACAATGCGACGCCTCTTGGCACGTTCCGGATTCTTGACAAGCTCTATATGCACGAACTGAACGGACCGACCTGGGGATATTATTGTTCTCATATTACGGATGACATTCTTTTCCACTCTATGCCCGCCCCTACGACCGTGAGAACAGAAGTACCTTCTTATAAGTTCAACATGCTTGGGCAGCAGGCGTCACAGGGATGTATCCGTCTGGCTATGGGGGACGCGAAGTGGCTGTATGATACGGTTCCGGTCGGAACAACGGTTGTCGTTTATGACGACGCTTCCTATCCAGGACCGCTTGGAAAGCCGCAAAACATCAAAATGAACGAAACACCGACCTATTATTATGACCCAACCGACCCGATTGCTTACCCAAGCTATTCGACTTCCAAATAAACTACAGTAAAAAAGCAGCTTACCTATATCCTGTATGGATCATAAGTAAGCTGCTTTTCATTTTCCGTTCCTCTCGTTTTATCGTCCACACCACTTGGCGCCATACCTTTTTCTCTCTTCCGGCGTCATATCCGACCACTCCAGAAAGGTCAGGTCACTCAGTTCCATCTTCTGTCCACATTCTGTACAGAGTACTTCTTTCCTTCTCGAAACGATCCTCACAGCCTGGCAGAACGGACACACGTATACTAGAATCATTCTTCAGCACCTTCTCGCTATTCACCCAATCCATTTTCGATTGCTGAGATGATCGTGCGCAATGCTTCTTCCTCATCTTCGCCCTCACAGGTAAATTCTACCTCATCGCCGCACTTTACACAGGCGCTCAGTACACTCAGTACACTTTTTGCATTCGCATAGGTATCATGAAACCGAAACTGGACGGAACATTTAAAATTTATGGCCTCTTTACAGAGGTATCCCGCCGGTCTTAAATGAAGTCCCGATAAATTTTTCACCACAACTTTTTGTCTTACCATTGTTATCATCCCTCCTGCAACTGACCTACTGGCTCTCCGTTTCTACGGCAGGCTCTGTCTTAACCAGATTGACGGCTATTGTCGCCTCAGACGTCAGCATATATCCGTCTGGCAGAACGACCGTCAAAGGTACCCGGTAATTTCCCGGCGTCTGGTACTGGCTGGAGGACAGATCCAGCGTGACCTGGATGTTATCCGCCGTAATCTTCTCTTCCTCCGCCCATTTAGGCTGAATCTCCAGTGAAATATTATCCGCCGGCGTCAGCTTATATGTCATATTCTCCGGTTTCCCTTTTATCACAATGTTTGCTACCGGAACCTGTACGGTGGTCGTTCCGATTTTTTCCATCTGAACGGTCACTACAATAATATCAGAGCTTCCTCTTTCTAATTGCAGGGATTCCCCATATTGATCTTCCAGATATTCTTTCAGGTTGATTTCCTTACTGAAAGTCCCTGACGCTCCGTCCACCGAAATCTGGTCTGAAATTGCAAGATGATTTCCCAGCTCTGCCAGCACAGCCTTTCTTCCAGCCAGACCGATCGTTTCCGGCGCCGTGGTAACCTTCGCTACCCGGTATCCGTCGGCAGGCGTTCCGCCAACCTCCACATCCGGAATGATTCCTCTCACTTTCTTCCAGATTTCCACGCTGACATTCATCTTATCCTCTTCAAACACCTTTCCATCCAGAGTCTTAATCGTCAGCCGCTCCATCTGACTTTCCAAAAAGGGTTCCTCATTCTTATCATAAATAATGATCTTCGATAACACGGTTTTATTTCTTTTCAAACCGTCTACATCGGCCTCTACGATCACTTTTCCAATCTTTTTCATATCTGACTCCGGCCCGGCAATCGCAATAGACTCTCCGGAAACCGGTTCCATGCTCCCCACCTGATACCCTGTGGCCGGCGTCCCCTCTTCCCTGACGGAAACAACAAACGTCGCATCCTTCACATCTTCAAGCTCCACTTTCAGGGACCGTATGTCACACCACATATCTTTCATCGTAAGCGACGGGACTGTATTGCAGGTAATATCAAGCGGAATGCTGTTCAGATCTGCCACAATATTTTCAAAATCCGCCGTCACGGTGAAACTGGCAGACGTAAGCTGCTCCAGTACGGAACGCCTTGCTTTCACATAAACAGTAACCGTGTCAATCTCCTGCCCTCTGGAATCCTCTCTCGGCTTGTAGACCTTTTTTACTTTTTCCATAAAAACATCTGCATTCTTTACCATGATCGGTACGCCGCTGAAAGTGTCCGTCCGCACCGGGTCATCTCCGTTTATTACCATAAGCCAGATCAAAAAAGATACCAGCACCGCCATGATCTTGAGCCCCAAATTACTAAATATCTTTTCCTTCATGCTTTTCCCTGCCTTTCCAGAGCCTGAACTTCTTCGTGTCTACTGTCCTATTCTGGAAAACGATCAGTCTCTTTTTCAGTTCTTCGCCGCTTACTCCTCTGGTAAGCTCTCCGCGATAAGCATAAGATATCTGCCCCGTCTCCTCCGATATAATAATGGTCAGTGAATCCGTCGCCTCGCTCACGCCCACGCCTGCCCGGTGCCTGGTTCCCAGTTCCTTACTGAGCACCATATTATCGGACAGCGGAAGATAACAGGTCGCAGATACGATTCTATTCTGTCTCACGAGTACCGCCCCGTCATGAAGCGGCGTATTATGTTCAAAAATATTAATCAAAAGCTGGCTGCTAAGCTGTGCATCGACAGCAATTCCCGTCCGCTCATACTCTGCCAGATTTTCATTCTGCTCCAGTACGATCAGTGCGCCTGTCTTAGCCTTTCCCATTTCCACCGATGCCTTTACCAGCTCGTTAATGGTCTTATCACTCATCCGTTCGCTCACATTTTTTGACGTATCAAAGGGTACGATATTGGGTAAAATCTGCTTCTCCCCCAAGTGCTCCATCGCCCTTCGAAGCTCCGGCTGGAAAATAACGACTGACGCTATCAGAATAAGATCGGTTCCCTTCGTCACCAGAAATTTAATGGTGTCGAGCTGGAGGGCATAGGCAATCGTTACGCATACCACCAGCATCAGGATACCTTTCAGCAGCGTCCATGCCCGTGTATCACGAATCCAGAGCATCACTTTATAAACCAGAAAAGACAGAAGAAGAATCTCCACAATATCTGTAAAACGAATCGAGAGAGACGGCAAAGTCATCCACGGCAGATAATCGGAAAAGAACTGTTTAATATTCTCCACTTTCATCACGCCCTTTCTTAATCTTTGGAACTGCTTTTACATAGTAATAATAATCTGCATCCTCAAACTGTACGCTCATCGACCGGGCATAGTCCACCTGAAAGAGGAAAAACTTCACGGACACGGCAATAAGCACGGAAATCACAGTTCCGATCAACAGGCCGGGAATGTCCCCCGCCCTTCCAAAAATCAGGCAGCCCGTCATATCCACCGCAAAAAATGTCAGGGTTCCCGCCAGGATCGCCGCCGTCCAGGAATGTGCGATCGCCATTCTCCGTATCAGGTAAACGACCAGAAGAGCCGCCGTCATACAGATCAGCATCAGAACCAGCTTATCCTCATGAAGAATTCCTTCCAAAAGCCCCTTCACATTCTCCACAAGCGCCTGGGATTCCTCAGCGGCTGAAGCATTTCCCGCTGCCGCCTCCACGGTTTCTGTCATCCCGTTGATCACGCTTAACGTATAATAAGAAAACGTTCCAAAGCAGACGGCCGCCAGCGCCACCGGGCTGGAGATCAGCCCGAATACCAGCGGTATCACGCATGGGATTCCAAACGCCAGAGCCAGCATCGTCAGAACCAGTACATATCCCTCCCCCGGCGTCGTTCCAAAATAAAGCAGCAGAAGAAGCAGCAAAATTCCCCCTCCGACGATCAGCGCCGGAAGCGAAAGTCCGTAAAGATGTCCCAGAAGTAACGCCGTACCGAGCAGCGCCACTGCATTGATGGGCAGGAAGGAACAAAAAAGCGCAAGGATTAAAACGATAAAAATGCTGTTCAGTTTTCCAAAGTATCCCAGCCTTGCGTTAATCATCAGAAATGCCGTAAGCGCAAGAATAAACTTCCATATGGAAACAAAATATGTATCATATTTTGCATAAACTTCTTTTATCTTCTCTCTAAAGTTTAACAGTGCTGTCATCGTCGTCTTCCTCCCGCCTTCTATGTCTTTCTCTGCCGCGCCTTTCCATCCTGTGCGGCGTCTCAGCATCATATTCCAATACCAGGCGTTCCAGCATGTTCCGCCAGGTTTGAAGCTTTCTTTCCGCCAGATAAAATCGAACTGTGTGAATCACGTAATTCAGAGCCAGGAACAGCGTGACGGTAACGATATACGCAATGAGAAGCTTTACGCCTGTTCCGCGAATATCCATTTTATTCAGCTTTTTCATGAGCGGCTCCGCATAATAGCAGGCCCAGAGCCCTGCGCCGATCAGGAAAGCGATCGTAATCTGAATCAGGTTTTTCAAAAGATGGATGCCAATATAATCGCTGCGGTAATATGTCTCTGCATTTCGCAGCTCCTTATGATTTCTCTTCTCGAAATCCGCCAGCTTTGTCATCATTCTGATTCGCTTCTCATTCATCGCATCCCCTCCTGGCTTTTTTGCTTAACCGTCATCTTTTCCGATACAAAGAGCAATAAAATAAACTTCCTCCGCTCCCTGCTCCAGAAGCTTTCCGGCAATCCCGTCAATCGTGCTTCCCGTCGTATAGATGTCGTCCACTAAAATGATTTTCTTTAATTTTACATCATATTGGCTGATTTTAAAAGCCCCTTTCAGATTATTTTGCCTTTCCCGAAGAGACAGGTCTTTCTGCGGCCTTGTGTTCCGGATTCTCTGCACGACGTCCGTCCGCACCGGAATTCCAAGCGCCCTTCCCACCTCTACGGCCAGAATCTCCGCCTGGTTAAAGCCCCGTTTTCTCCTTTTGGGACGGTGAAGCGGAACCGGTATCAGCGCCTGCGCATCCCATGCAAGTATCCTCTTTCCCAGAACTTCTGCCATGTAAGGCCCATAAAAATCAAGGTATTCTTTTTTATTGTGAAATTTTATCTGATGAAGGGACTTCCTGACCTTTCCCGTATAAGGAAGAACCGCCAGCCCTCTCGTATAAAGATGCCCCATTTTCCCACAGTCGCAGCAGTATTCCTCTGCCGCGTCCATGATAGGTTTGCCGCATTTTTTACACACCGGCTCCTGGATGGGCGCTATCTCTTTTCTGCATGATGGGCAGATCATTTCTCCCCGCTTTTTTACAACCTCCTGGCAAATTGGGCAGCGCCTGGGGTACAGGATGTCCAGAATGTTTTCTAACAATAAATTCATTTCGTATCAGGCTCTCTCCCTGGGTCTGACCGTAAATCAAAAGTCCAGAATCCGCTCCCGCAGCGAGGTATATCTTCTCTGCTCAAAAGTATTGTCGATCATCTGGTAAAAAGTATTTTCATCTCCCACCAGCGTCACGCAGGATTTTGCCCTTGTCACCGCCGTATAAAGCAGGTTCCGGTTCATGAGCAGCCTGGGGCCCGGCAGAATTGGAATAACCACCGCCGGATACTCGCTTCCCTGGGATTTGTGAATCGTAACGGCGTAAGCAAGCTCCAGCTCATCTAATTGCTGAAAGGAATATTCCACAAATCGGCCCTCGTCAAACTCGATCGTCATAAGCTCCGCATAGGTGTTGATCTCCCGCACGATTCCCATATCGCCGTTAAAAATCCCCGTGCCTTTTTCCACTGCGATTCCATATTTCCCCCGGATTTCCCACGCAATCTGATAATTGTTTTTCGTCTGCATGACTTTATCGCCTTCCCGGAACCGTCCTCCCCCGTACTCTTTTTCCTTCTTATCCGAAGATGGGGGATTCAGGTATTCCTGAAGGATTTTATTCAGACGCTCCACCCCCAGCAGTCCTTTCCGCATCGGCGTAAGCACCTGGATCTCATTTTGGCTGGCGTGAACGTATTTGGGCATCTTCTGCTGTACCAGCGTAATCACGATGCTGATGATGACATTGGCATCCTGCCGCTTCAGGAAAAAAAAGTCCCGGCTTTTATTATCCAGCGTGACGTGCTCTCCTTTATTGATCCGGTGGGCGTTGACAATGATGTCGCTCTCCGTCGCCTGGCGGAAAATTTTCGTCAGACGGACGATGGGAAACTTTCCGGAATCTATGATGTCTTTTAGCACGCTTCCCGGCCCCACGGACGGAAGCTGGTTCACGTCCCCTACCATAATCAGGCGGGTTCCCACCGGAATCGCCATCAAAAGCGCATGGATCAGATAAATATCCACCATCGACATCTCATCAATGATAATGACGTCCGCCTCCAACGGATGTTCCGCATTTCTTCCGAACTGCCCGTGGCTCTCCTCATCCGGTCCGCCGCTGACCTCCAAAAGCCGGTGAATGGTCTGCGCCTCGAATCCCGTAGCTTCCGTCATCCTCTTGGCCGCCCGTCCCGTGGGCGCTGCCAGGCGCAGCTCCAGCCCTTCCGATTCAAAATAATCAATCAATGCGTTGATCGTCGTGGTCTTTCCGGTTCCCGGCCCTCCCGTGATCACGAGAAGCCCATGTCCGGCCGCTTCCACGACCGCTTTTTTCTGCATCCCGTCCAGCCTGGTTTCCCGCTCCCGTTCAATTCCTGCCACTTTTTCCAGAACCGCTGTCTCGGAAATCTCGCTGAAAATATTCAGATCATGAAGCATCTTCGCTGTGTTCAGTTCCAGATAGTAGGCTGTGGTACTGTAGATGCAGAGACACTCTTCGGTCTCTTTGATAATCAGCTTCCGCTCTACCGCCAAATCCATGATATGCTTTTCAACGCTCTCCGGGCTTACTCCCAGCAGCATCACGGCGCGCTCTAAAAGAAGCTCCTTTGGAAGATACATATGCCCCTCCCCGGACGCCTGCTGTAAAGTATAAAGAATGCCGCTGCGAATCCGGAAATCCGAGTCGGTATGGATTCCCACCCGGCCGGCGATTTCATCCGCCATGCGAAATCCAATTCCATTGATATCGTCCGCCATCCGGTAGGGATTTTCTTTTATCACCTGATAAAGCTCCGGGCCATACGCATTGTAGATTTTTACGCTCATGCTGTTGGATATCCCATACTGCTGAAGGAAGATCATCGCTTTTCGCATATCCCGCTTCTCTTCCACCTGCTCTGCAATCTCCCTGGCCTTGCGCTCGCTGATCCCTTTCACCTCCACCAGCCGCTCCGGTTCTTCCTCAATGATGCGGAAGGTATCCGCTTTAAACTTTTTTACGATTCTCGCCGCAAGCGCCACGCCGATGCCTCTGATTGCCCCGGAGCCCAGATACCTTTCGATGGACAGCACATCCTCCGGCGCCTTGATCTCATAGGAAGTGATCTGAAACTGACGCCCATAAGTGCTGTGCTCCTTATACTGCCCTTCCGCCTCGATTGCTTCCCCCTCGCCTATGTAATGCAGGTTTCCCACACAGGTGATTTCCTCTTCCCCGCAGATCAGCGCCAGCACCGTATAGCCGTTTTCGCTGTTCCGGTAGATGATATGATCTACATAGCCTTGTATTCTTTCCATTTATCCTCCCAAAGAAACAGGAGCTGATACAGAATAATGTGAACCGCTTTATTCTGCAACAGCCCCGCAGACTCAATCCTCCAGCTTTCCATTTCCTGCCGTCAGTTCCACAAACCTTCCGGTTCCTACTGCCACTGCCGTCATCGGATCTTCGGCTGTCATCGTATTGATTCCTGTCTTTTCTTCAATTAATTCTTCCAGTCCATTCAAAAGAGAACCTCCTCCGGTCAAAACAATCCCCCGGTCTACCACGTCCGCTGCAAGTTCCGGCGGTGTACGCTCCAAAATGCTGTGTACCGCCTCTACGATCTGTGTCGTCGCCTCCTTGAGCGCGTCTCTTGTCTCCTCTGATGTAACCTTTACAGTCTTTGGCAGACCCGTCACCAGATCCCTGCCCCGGACCTCCATCACCTTCTGCTCCGGTCTTTCCACGGCTGTCCCAATATGAATCTTAATATCCTCCGCCGTCCGCTCACCAATCAGAAGATTATGCTTTTTCCTTACATAGCGGATGATGGCCTCGTCGAAATCATCTCCCGCCACTTTAATCGACGTGCTTACCACGATTCCGTCCAGGGAAATAATCGCCACATCGCAGGTTCCACCGCCAATGTCCACGATCATGTTTCCACACGGTCTGGAAATATCGATTCCCGCTCCAATCGCTGCCGCCAGAGGTTCCTCTATAATCGTCACCTCTCTGGCTCCTGCCTGATAGGTGGCGTCCTCCACCGCCTTTTTCTCTACCTCCGTGACACTGCTCGGCACACACACGCTGATCCTCGGCTTGCGGAAAGACATTCTTCCAATCGCCTTCTGAATAAAATATTTCAGCATCTGTTCAGTTACCGTGTAATCCGAAATCACACCTTTTCTTAAAGGGCGGATTGCCACGACATTTCCCGGAGTTCTCCCAAGCATCAGCCTAGCCTCCTCCCCAATCGCCTTGATTTTATTCGTATCTCTATCAAAAGCCACGACAGACGGTTCCTTCAAAACCACGCCTTTTCCCCTGACGTAAACCAATATACTGGCAGTTCCCAGATCAATTCCTATGTCCGTTGAAGTCATGCGCATACTCCTTTCTCTTTGACGCTTTTTATTATATACAACCCATCCTTAATTGAAAAGGGCTTTTTCCATTTTTCTTTCGACAGGAAATTTGTTTTTGGATTTTGCTAAGACTTTTTTTCTTATTTTAACCTTTTTTTTAGATTTAGAACATAATTTCTACATATTTATTTTTTATAGTATAAACATATTAGCAAGCAGCTAATATGTTTCATAACTCACACATCGCAGCACATGCAGGCTGCGGTGTACTCCCTCAAAATATTTTAATTTTTCTCTTTCCTTAAAATAGAAGCCGCAGGGCTTCTATTTTTTGTTTTTTGACCAGTATCCCGATGATTATGATACGCCATGAACCGCCTGGTAATCCTCCCTCGAAAATCTGTGATAAGTAAGGCCAAACTCATTCTCCTCCACACAGTATACGTACTCCTCTATTTTTTCATTCTCGAAATAAAAGACTCTTCCAAGCTCATGCACCATCTCGTTTTTTTCAACTGCGGCTGTCCCCTTTTCCTTTGCATACTCCCGAAAGCATTCCCTCACCTCGTTCATCGTATTCTCTCTTTTCGTAATTACCTCCAGAAAACGACTGAGAAACTCCGGCTTCGGTATCACTTCCGCGATATACCGGCATCCCTTTTCCGAAACCTCCAGACAGTATCTTTCTCCCTTATGAGAAATTTCTATTTTCCCCAGGCGCGGCCTGACTGCCTTCTTGAACTCATGCAGCGCCTCATGCAGATTCTCCCGCACCTCCAAAGCCTCCATCAGAGACTTTTTCGGATAGTACAGTTCCATACCGCCCTCCTGAAACCCGATTTTCATCTGCCATTCCTTGACGGTATCCACGATATGTTTTTCCAGTTTGTCTGTTCTCATATCTTTCCTTCCTTTGTCCTTTTCTATTACCTACAGAATCCGCCGCCGGCAGCTTCTTCTGGCTGTACAGCGACAAAAGGGGAACTGCAAAACACAAAATCGTCTTTTGCAGCGCCCCGTATGCTTCTTTCCACTCTATCCTATTCTTCCACCTTCGGAAGTCCGGCGAATCCCACCTCCAGATCTTCATCCGTTGGAATATAATCTGTCATTTCTTTATTATGGAACTTCTCATATGCCACCATATCAAAGTAGCCCGTTCCCGTCAAACCAAACAGGATGGTCTTTTCTTCCCCGGTCTCTTTACATTTCAGCGCCTCGTCAATCGCCGCCCGGATCGCATGGCTGCTCTCCGGCGCCGGAAGAATGCCCTCTACCCTTGCAAACTGCTCCGCCGCCTCGAATACCGCCGTCTGCTCTACGGAACGTGCCTCCATATAACCGTCATGATAGAGCTGTGAAAGAACAGAACTCATACCGTGATATCTCAGGCCGCCCGCATGATTTGCCGAAGGAATAAACCCGCTTCCCAGCGTATACATCTTTGCCAGCGGACATACCATTCCCGTGTCGCAGAAATCATAAGCATATTTTCCTCTGGTCAGACTCGGACAGGAAGCCGGCTCTACGGCAATAAACCGATAGTCTGCTTCTCCTCTCAGCTTTTCTCCCATAAACGGAGAAATCAGGCCGCCCAGATTCGAACCGCCGCCCGCGCAGCCGATGATGATATCCGGCTTAATGCCGTATTTATCCATCGCAAGCTTCGCTTCCACGCCGATCACCGACTGATGAAGCAGTACCTGGTTCAGCACGCTTCCCAGAACATAACGGTACCCTTCCGTATGCGTCGCTACCTCCACGGCCTCTGAAATCGCACACCCTAAGCTTCCCGTAGTTCCCGGATGGTCTGCAAGAATCTTGCGTCCTACCTCCGTCGTCTCGGACGGAGACGGTGTGACGCTTGCGCCGTAAGTACGCATCACTTCTCTTCGGAACGGTTTCTGCTCATAAGAGCATTTTACCATATAGACCTTACAATCCAAATCCAGATAAGCACACGCCATAGACAGGGCGGTCCCCCACTGTCCTGCTCCCGTCTCTGTCGTCACGCCTTTTAATCCCTGCTGCTTCGCATAATATGCCTGCGCAATGGCAGAATTGAGCTTATGGCTTCCGCTGGTATTATTTCCCTCAAACTTATAATAAATCTTTGCCGGAGTCTGTAACTTTTCCTCCAGGCAGTAAGCGCGTACCAGCGGCGCCGGACGGTACATCTTATAAAAATCAAGAATCTTTTCCGGAATATCAATGTAACGGCTGTCATTATCCAGCTCCTGCTTCACCAGCTCCGAACAAAATACCGTCTCCAGCTCTTCCGCTTTCATAGGCTTCAGTGTCGCCGGGTTTAAAAGCGGCGCCGGTTTATTTTTCATATCCGCACGGACATTGTACCACTGCTTCGGCATCTCGCTTTCTTCCAGATAAATCTTATATGGAATCTTCTTTTTACTCATCCTTTTCTTCTCCTTTGCCTGTTCCAGTTTTTCTCAGTATTTTCTGTCTATTTTAACACACGCACGGGAAAAAAACTATCCTTGATTTTTGAATCCCACACGCTCTCCCTGCTTTACCCTTGTTTCGATTCCCCTGCGGGAATTTTCCAGAACATCCGTATCCGGACAGACGGCGCCCGGCTGCGTGATCAGAACAACGGTCGATCCTCCAAAGGCAAAGTTTCCTTTTTCCTGCCCTCTTTTCACCATTTTCTCCACCGGACGGTTTTCAATCTTCCCCACCAGCATGGCACCCACCTCCATCTGAAGGATTGTCCCGAAATTTGCTGATTTCAGCAGGGAATATTCTCTGGTATTTTCCTTATAAACCGGAACACGGTCATTCGCGAGAGGATTCACCGTATGGAAAACGCCCGGAATCCGCACGCTGTCAGATACCCTTCCGTCATCCACGAAAATATAACGGTGATAATCCTCCACCGCAAGACGAAATACCCAGACATAGCCTCCCGTAAAAAACCTTGCCAGTTTCCGGTTCCGCAAAAGACTTCCCACGGTATAAGTGGTATGCTTGATCGAAAATACGGCATTTTCGTCAACCGGATAGACACCAAGCCTGCTGTCACAGGGACTGATAAAAATTCCGGGCGCTTCTTCTATTCGCCTTGCTCCGGAAACCAGCCTTCTGGTAAAAAAATCATTATAGGAAACATACTCTTTTTTTTCAAAATCTCTCATATCCAGGGAATGATTTCTGATAAATGCCGGAATCCATCTTCTGGATATTCCGGAATCAAGCGCTCTTCCTCCCAGCTTTGAAAATATGGGCGAAATCAGCGGACGCAAAAGAACTCTTCCCGCCGTATGCCCATACAGCTTTTCCACCAGTCGGTCCTGTAAGGAATCTTCCTCCGTCACCTTTCCCATGCGGTCTGCCACCAGATACATCCTATTTCCTCCTTATTTATAAAAACGCAGCATCCGCCACCATCCACGCCATACAAACAGGATGATAGCTACCGCTGCCGCCACAACCAGAACCAGCAGGCACAGCTCCTTTGTTGATGGCTTCCGGAACTTAAAGTCCTTCACAAATAAAATTCCCACAACCGCAACCAGTATATGTAACACAATCACAAAAGCCTGAGGACTCGGAAACAAAGGCGACAGTACAAAAATAATCGGAAGAGCAATCGCCATAGAGGTAATCGGAAGTCCCTGGTAATATTTTCTGGCCTCCTCCGTCTCATTCTGGCGTTTCGCCTCCATCACATTGAAATATCCCAAACGGATCACTCCAGCCAGCCCATACAGCACCAGAATCGCCATGCTGTAAATTTTATCCATCCCAAGCTTATAGCAAATGATAATCGGGAATACGCCAAAACAGACCACGTCGCAGAGCGAATCAATCTGAATGCCAAAGTTTTTCTCATCCTCTGTCCGGTTCTTTTTCGTACGTGCAATTTTCCCGTCAAACATATCGCACAGCCCGGAGACTGCCAGGCAGAAAATTGCCCACCGGATGTGCTTTGTCGACGCACAGAAGATGCCGATCGTCGAGACGGCGAAACTGATGTAAGTAAGCACTACGGTATAATCATAAAATCCTATCATAAGTAATCTCCTTATTCATACGTTTTTCGAAACTGTGCCACCACTGTAAAGATCGCACTGATCAAAAGCTGGATATAATAGCCAAGCCCTCTGGAAAGCACCATCGCCGGCAAAAGAACCGTCTTAAAAACCGGTGCAAAAATTTTCAAAAACAGCGTCTCGCTGATTCCCATTCCTCCCGGAAGGGGGAGCATGTCAACGGAAACAGAAATGACCGCCTGTAAAAATACTACGTCCCATAGGGAAGTCCCGGACATGCCAAACGCCAGGTAAACCGTCCATGTCACCGCAAACAACGCCATACGCTGCACAAAAGTAATCAGAATGACATGAAAAATAACTCTTTTATGAGCCTTTAAATAAGCTGCCGTCTCCTGATAGACCTGCATAGACTGCTCAAGCTTTTTCCTCCGTTCTTCCTTGCGCTTCATCAGGCGCAGCTTCTCCATCCATCCCATGCCCGTCATCAGAATCTTTTTCGCCAGAACCGGATGAAATACCAGAATCGTCATAAAGCTTACGCAGAATACATTCAGCGCCAGCCCAAGATAGTAAACCGGAAGAATTTCCTCTAAATACTGATGCAGAAAACCTCTCCCAAAAAGCAGGATTCCAAGTCCAATCACCACCAGAACCAGTTTATACGTAATTGTCACAACCATAAGAATTACGGTGGAGACCGGAATCGGTATCTTCTCCTTCTTCATATAGTAAATCTGCATCGGCTGTCCCCCGCTTGCCGAGGGAGTGATACAGCTAAAGAAAAATCCAACAGAGGAAAACAAAAAGCAGACACGCTTTTTCAAATGAATCTGAAAAGACCGCATCATATACCATATGATGATCGATTCCCCCCAGATAAAGAATACCACAAGCGCCACTCCGGGGAGCAGCCACCGGATGTCCGCCTCTTTGATAGCCTTCGCCATAGCCCCCAGATCCTCACCGTGAAAAACACCATACACGGTCAGTCCGAATACTACGACCAGAAACAGCACATTCCATACCGCTTTCTTTCCCCGCATTTAACTCCTCCCTCTCGCTGGAAAAATCTTTCCATTGACTTTATTTAAAAGCTTTTCATACCTCTTCCAGACTCCTGGCTTTTTCCCGATAAAAAAACAGATTTCCGCCAGAAGAATCCCGCCGATCACATCCGGAATTACATGCTGCTTTGTCGTCAGCGTCGAAACGCACACCAGAAGCGCCATGATACACGAAGCTCCCCGATACCAGGCCGGGATTTCCTTTTTCCCACGCAGTCCGATGTAACAGAACCAGCTCACCAGGCAGTGAATCGACGGAAAGAGATTATCCGCTGCATCTACCCTGTAAATCAAAAGCATCATCTGATTCCAAATCCCACCGGAACCCACCTCCGGACGGACATTTGTCGTGGGAAACGCCAGAAAAAATACCAGGCAAACCGCCCTGGATAAAAGATCAGCCGCAAAAAACTGACACACTTCTTTCTTTTCCTGACGCGCGATCAGAATATAGTTTGCTGCCCAGAACAGATAACATCCCAGATAAATCACCGCAGACGGCGGCCAGAACGGAATCATCTGATCCATCGGACCCTCAATATTATAATGACGCCATCCTCCGGCAATCATCCTTGAGCCTGTATAAACTACCATATTAAACGAAACAGCCAGAATCAGCGGAAACAGCCTGTCGCGTGGAATCAATGCTCTTATCTTTTCTCGTATCTTACCCATATCTCTCCCACAATTTATAATTTCTTATTTCTATTTTTAACTGACATGTCTGCTGACGCAGAAACCACTATGAATGAAAGTCATCCGTTGCGTGACGGGACTTTCACCGTAAAGTATAACAGGGTCATAGGCGATACTCAAGAAACCATACCATATTTTTAAGAAATATTAAGATATAAATTATAAAATGATCGTCGCAGACGGCGCCTCCTACTGAAATTTCACGATCTCCTCCAGCTCTTTGCGGGGACGGAATGCCGGCTCTCCATCCCGGTAACCGATTGCAAGGACTGCCGCGACCTCCTCATTGTCCGGAATCGAAAACTGTTTTCGAAGCTCCTTTTCATCACGAATCCCCATAATCAGTGTATCCAGTCCGAGGTCACGGGCCTTCAGAACCAGATATGCGTTCTGCATTCCCAGATCATAGGCTCCCCATTCATCTCCAAGCTCATTATCCGGCTTTCCCGCCGTATATCCGGCCACGCCCCGCACAAAGGTCGTCACGATCATCGCCGGGGCATTCCCGCTGCTTTTCTGATTGAAAGCAGGCAGACAGTTCTTTCTCACTTCCTCTGTCTTTTCCGGTGTGTCCGCTACATAATAGCGTCCGGTCTGTGAATTCTTCCAGCTGGGCGCCAACTGTGCAGCCTTTAAGATTTCTTCGATCACCGGCCGTTCGATCGTCCTTCCCGCCTCAAAAGCACGGACACTTCTACGCATCTGAATCAATTCTTTAAACTCCATTTTTCTTCCTCCTGCCATAAAATATTTCTCTTTTCCATTGTAAACACCTGAAATGCTGCTGAAAGCAAAATATACAATCTCTATTTTCTGACAAAATTACGATACTCTATCCCAACGCCCTAGTCAAGTCCCCAAAATCGTGTTAAAATAGTTTACTGTAACATACTGTTTTTTATCATCCTTTAAAAGGAGGCGTTTGAAATGAGTATGCAGCTAGAAAATAAGGTCGCAATCGTCACTGGCGGAAGCCGTGGAATTGGTTACGCCACAGTAGAAGCATTTCTGAACGAAGGGGCGTCCGTTATCCTGTGCGGCTCCCGCCCGGAAACTGCCGAAAAAGCAGTCTCGCAATTAAAAGAACAAAATCCTGACGCTGCCGTGGAAGGAATCAGCCCCTCCCTGCAAAGCTACGACGATGTGAAAGCCGCTTTTGATGAAATCGCCCGGAAGTACGGACGTATTGATATCCTTGTCAATAATGCCGGCATCTCCGAAAGCACTCCCTTTTCTTCCTACACGGAAGAACTCTTCGACAAAGTCATGGATTTGAATGTAAAAGGACTCTATAACTGCACCCGTGCCGTTATCGACCACATGACTGCGCAAAAAAGCGGCGTCATCCTCAACACTTCTTCGATGGTAAGTATCAGCGGACAGCCAGGCGGCGTAGCCTATCCAACTTCCAAATTCGCCGCCAATGGTTTTACACTCTCCCTGGCCAGGGAACTTGGCCCCCTCGGAATCCGTGTAAATGCCGTCGCCCCCGGAATTACTTATACAGATATGATGCGCGCCGTTCCCAAAGAGGTCATTGAGCCGTTGATTGCAAAGATTCCTCTGCGCCGTCTCGGGCAGCCTGAGGATATTGCCAACGCATTCGTGTTCCTGGCGTCAGAAAAAGCTTCTTATATTACCGGGGCTATACTCAATGTCGACGGTCTGGCACGCGCCTGATCGCACCAAAACGAGGCTGCGGCAGAACTTGTTCTGTCACAGCCCCTTTTTCTCATTTCTTATGTACCATCTGTCCGATGAAGTAGCATACCGCCGCCACTACCATACCATTGATAGAAGCGATTCCCCAGCTCAGCAGGTTTGCCACGGCTGCTCCCAGAAGGACGCCGAGCACCGCCGACCAGTCTACCACTTTCAGATTTTTCTGGTCATCCGTATAGTCCTCTCTGTGCATAAAATAGCCAAGCACCACGATAATACCTACCGGTGGGAGCGTACAGTTCAGAATATTCAGCCAGTCACAGAAATTCCAATACAGCCATACTGCCGCAACCGTACCGATCATACCCGAAATCAGAACCATCGGTTTCTTCTTCTGATGGAAGATATTTGCCAGTCCAAGACCCGCGGAATACAGCGCATTGTCATTGGTCGTCCAGATGTTCAGTCCCAGTACCAGCACCGCCAGATAGAACAGATTCAGACGAATCATAACTTCAAAAATATCGTTTCCTCCAACGAAGATCGAGGACACAGCGCCAAAAAAGAACATCAGGGAATTCCCGATAAAGAATGCTACGACCGTGGTAATCGCCCCAAATTTTCCGTTCTTTGCAAAACGGGTAAAATTCGGCGTCGCCGTTCCGCCGGATACGAAAGAACCGACCACCAGACCCGCTCCGCCGATAATAGTCAGGGAGCCGCTGGATGCTGCAAACTGGTCAATGATCGTGCCATCCCCGCGCTGCACCGCCATAATCATAGCCACTGTACCGAGAACCGCTACCAACGGTACTGCGATATAGCTGACGATCGTCAGGGACTTGATTCCAAAATATGCAGACGCCGTCATACAAATTCCTGCCAGAACCACCAGCGCCCACATCGCTGTCTCGCTTCCTCCAAGAAGCTCATTCGCTACGGGAATCGCAAACATGGCAACGCCAACGCCAAACCATCCAATCTGCGTAAAGCTGATCATCGCCGACGGCAGATAGGAGCCTTTCGTTCCAAATGCACGCCGTGCCAGAAGATCCAGGCTTAATCCGGTCTTTGCACCAACATACCCCAGAAGTCCCGTATACAGCGCCAGGATCAGGCCGCCCAGAATCAGGGAACCTATGAAACCGCCAAAATCCAGCCCGTCAGCCAGCTCCTGCCCTACCCACATGCTCGCCGAGAAGAACGTGAATCCCAGCATAATCATAAACATCGTCAAATGGCCTCTTCTGCTCTCTTTCGGCACCGCACTCTCTGCATAATCCAGGTCTGTCGCTGCCGCTTTCTTTTTTGTCTCACTCATTTTTCTCTCTCCTTTGTATATAACGTGATCCGGGGTAAAAACAGTTCCTCCCGGTATCTTTCTATTAAAGAATGTACTTGCGCAATGCCTTCGTAAATTCTGCGATTCTCTGTCCTGCAATCTCAC
Organism: uncultured Lachnospiraceae bacterium; assembly: GCA_937965795.1. Classification (GTDB taxonomy): domain Bacteria; phylum Bacillota; class Clostridia; order Lachnospirales; family Lachnospiraceae; genus Hominisplanchenecus_A. The sequence continues at coordinate 72,663 of CALCMD010000038.1, forward strand.
GAAGCGTCACGCCTTTTAAACTTTCTATGTATCCAAGTTCCTGCTTGTAAAGCCATTTTGTCTGAACAGAATCCAGCTTTCCGTAATGGTTGTAAGCGAGCCACTCCTCGTAGCTTACCGGCGTCTGGTATCCCAGCTTTTCATCCAGAAGCTCTTTTAAATCGATCTGATCCGCCCGTTTTTCCATGCCTTCCCAAAACTCCAGAACCTCTTTTACGTGCTCGTGTATCTCATACCGCCTGGCTCCCCCATCATAAATGATACATTTTTCAAAAAGAGGGTCCCGCATGGATAACGTCTCCCTCCGGAATTCCGGTGCGATGATTCCGCCTTTCCAGTAAAAATCCACGTCCGGAAGATTGATGCCGGACACGCCCTTATCCTGGTAGGTGCTGAAAATCCCCTCGTAATATACCGTAATAAAGCCTTCGAAATCCGGCCAGTATTCCCGAATCTCCTTTGTCAGTCTTTCCAGAAGAGAAATCCCCTTCGTTCCCCCTATGGTAAAGATAATGATGTTGCGCAGCTTGGCGCCCCTGTTCCGGTAAAAATCCGTCACATGCCGCAGACAGTGAACCAGCGTCTCGCCCGACGCGATAATATCTCCGATCAGAAGCGTACTGCCCGGAACCATCGTCAGCTTGCTGTACTTAATTTCCAATCCTGCGATTTCATCATCCTCAAAAACACGCTCACTGGAAAGAAAGCTAATGTCATGCACCCGGATATGTTCCCGGTAGCAGCTTTCCTCTAATGGATAATTCAACGCCCCTCTCAGAATCGAAAGGATATTCGCTGTCGTCACCTTTTTCTGTTCCTTAAAGTAATACATCATCTGGGCAGTCGCAGGAAGCATACAGTGATACACTTCATATCCCACGATCTCCGGCGTATTCATCAGCTTCCTTGTTTCGGCTTCTGATACCACATAATACTCGTTCTCAAAGTTACCGCCCTCCACACGGTAACAGTCCACTCCCTGCTCGGAAAATTCCGAGACAAGCCTCACTTCATTCCATTTCTCCATCTGTTCTTCCTCTTCTTTTCTCCGTATCGTTGGTTACACGAAAACAGCCAATCTCCGAACCTGAAAAGACCGGCTGCTTTTTTACATACTTATCTAAAATAATAGAATGAACTGCCTGGATTGTCAAGGATTTTCCTCATACTCCCTCCGGTATTTCCATCTGTTTGGTAAGCCGTCGTTTCTGCTCCAATGCCTGCCGGTCTAAGACCAGTATACCGGAAATTGCCTGCGCCCCCTTATAGGTATACTTATTGTCATTGTCATAAAGCCAGTCCATAAAAAAAGAAAACAGCAGGGCCACAGCCAAAACGGGCGCTGCTGTATACAGAACTTTTTTCCGTTTCCTCCATAAGAACCAGCCGCCCGCAAGCAGCAGATTTCTTTCTTCCTCTAACCCTCCTCACCCATTTTCAAATTGAAACCGTACCAGCGCCGCCGCCACTTCGCTGCGCTTTCTGCGGCTGATAGAAAGCCTGTCGCCATTGGTCAGAACAGCACGGGAGTCCTCTATCCGCTGCACGAATTGCATATTAATCACCAGTCCTTTATCCACACACAAAGCGGTAATCACTAAGCAATGGCGATGTCAAACGCTCAAACGTCATATGTGTATTTGTGGTTAGCACCGTATCCTTACCATGAATCTCAATGCGGCGGTTGGCCGTCGCAACATAATAAATTTTAGAAAAGGGTAAGCTGACTTTCTGTCTGCCAATCATCATTTCCAGACGTCTCTTGGAAAGTTCTATGCGCTCAATACATTCCGGCATAGCCTCGCAGATACTTTCCATGCTCACTGGCTTCAGCAAATACCGCCATGCACGCAGGCGAAAACCCTCTGCCATAAAATAGGGACTTCTGCTCAGAAAAATCACCAGACACTGTGGATCTACGCTGCGCAGACGTTCGGCGGTCTCTACGCCGCTCATTCCATCCATGTAAATGTCCATAAAGCACAGGTCAAACCGCTCAGGCTCCACAGCAGACAGAAATTCTTCACCACTTTTAAAATGTTTGATCTGCAACATAAAATCATAGCGTTTCATATATTCTGTTAAAAGTTCTACCAGCAGTTCGCAGTCCTGCTCTAAATCCTCGACAATCGCAAGATTCATTCCAACATCTCCTAACTCAACGGTTTTTCAGTCCATTTACCTTTATACTATCATTTTTATCTCATTTGAGCAATATTTTTTTTACATCTGAGTTCTATTATCTTGTTCTTTTGAGCAATATAATAACAATAAAGCGGAGGGTTAATATGGATGTGATTAAAAAAATTGATGATTTAATGAAGGAACGACACTGGTCAGATTACAAGCTAGCGATAGAATCCGGTTTATCTTCTTCTACGATTGCGAATATTCACCGCAGAAATACTGTACCGTCGATCTCTACTCTCGAAGCCATATGTTCTGCCTTCGGAATAACGTTAGCGCAATTCTTTTCGGACAATAATTTTAGCGTTCAATTGAACAGCGAGCAGTTGGAATTATTTAATCGGTGGATCTATTTAACGGAAAATCAGAAACGACTGATCTACGAGCTGATAAAAGAAATGAGATAATATGGCGCTATGGAACCTTGTCTTTACTATGATATAAGAAACCCCCTGCGAACAGCGCAGATTTGATTTAGCAGCATAAATAAATTTTATACCAAGAGCCGGAATTTTCGTAGTCCCGGCTCATATCGTTTCATTCAGATATTCTCCAACCGGGGATGTATGATACTGTTTCTTGATCTCAATGATGCAAGTCTCTTTCATTCTTTTCATTATAGCTGCCTTTTTTTCATTTTGCAGATACATTACATAAACAAAAGAGGGACCCTTCACTCAGTAAATTTGAATGAAATGATCCCTGATTTTCATGTAAATTGTACTTGGTTTCGTACTACATATTATACTTTATTTTTTCTGATTCTCTTTAAGAACAAATATCCAACCAGACATGCAAGCATTTCTGTAATTGGAAATGCCCACCAGATCAACGAAACGCTCATCTGACCATTTCTAACAAAAACGGAAAATATTCCTGCCAGTGGCAATATAAAAACAAGCTGTCTCAGGAGCGAAATAACCAATGATTCCAAACCTCTGTCCAGAGCCTGATAAATCCCCTGATAAGCTACATTAATTCCTGCAAAGATAAAGCTAACTGAAATGACTCTCATCGCACTGATAAAATACTCCCGTGACTGCCCGGCATGAAACAAGGTTGCAAATGCTCCAGGGAAAATTTCCGTAATTGCTGCGCCTATAATCATAAGTACAAGCGTATAAAAAAGTCCATATTTAATTCCATCCTGGATTCTCTTTCTGCTACGCATTCCATAGGCAAACGCAAGGATCGGTGTGATCGCATCTCTCAGCCCAAAAGCAAGGAACAGAACGAATTGCTGTACTTTATAAAACAGACCATATGCTGTCTGAGCAGATGGATTAAATTTCAGGATCAGGTTCATTACATATACCATAATGGACATGAAAGCCTGTGCAATGATTGCCGGAAGTCCAATCACATAAATTTCTTTTATAATGCCTGCATTCGGCTTCATATACTTCATTCCATGTGCAAATTCCTTATTCCGTTTCATATGAAAAATAAACAGTAATACTGCTGATGCGACCTGACCGATCACTGTAGCATAAGCCGCGCCTTTTACACCCATTTCCGGAACCGGACCAATTCCATAAATCATGATTGGATCAAGAATCATATTCACAACTGCCCCAACTACCTGTCCAATGGTAGAATAAAGTGATCGTCCTGTTGCCTGCAATAACTTTTCAAACAAAGAAAAGAACAGGATTCCAAAAGAAATCACACAGCATATTCTCAGATAGCTGCTTCCCATTGCAAGTACTTCCGTATCCACTGTCTGTGATGAAATATAGGCTTTTACACCAAAGATTCCAAACAGCAAACAGACTGCATAAATGATCACACCCAGAAAAAGACTGTTGCCTGCAACTTTTGCAGCCTTTTCACGGTTCCCCTGTCCCAGTGTCCTGGCAAGAAGCGCATTGGTTCCAACACCTGTACCGATTCCGACTGCAACCATAAGCATCTGGACGGGAAATACCAGAGTAAGCGCATTTAATGCTGCTTCACTGCCCACTCTCATATTTCCGACGAAGGCACTGTCTACAATATTATAGACGGCCTGTAACGCCATAGATAAGATCATCGGAACTCCCATCTGGATCATCAGCCTATTTACCGGCATCTCCTTCATCTTGTTACTCTTTTCCATTTTGTTATCATCCTCCTTTTTTTCTGCGCCTCGAACCTGCCACTGGCCGTTTCTTACGGATGCTTTGCAACAAAAAAAGTGTGAACTTATCATATAAGCTGGACTTACGCTGATAAGCTACACACTTTTGCTTGCAAATATAATTTAAGAAATAAAAAACAAGCAGACAAAACTGGATCTACGCTGGTTTGCTACTCGTTTGTTTGTAATTAT
>CALCMD010000039.1 GCA_937965795.1 uncultured Lachnospiraceae bacterium
ATGGGGGAGTCGCATATTCCTGTAAAAAATGGTAAGATAAGATAGTACCTTTTATCCAGATCAACAGAGGGAGGGCGGCAGTGATGTTAAAAAGCAGGAAAGAAACGGGACGAAAAGTATACAGGAGCAGACTTTTGGCGGTGCTGGTTCTTATACTTGGTTTTGTTATGATAAATACGGGAATAACAGCGGACGCCGCAAAAGCGAAGTTCGTGAAAAAAGCAGGCAGGACTTATTATTATGACGCAAAGGGCAGGAAAGCCACGGGATTAAGGAAGATCAAAGGGAAATGGTACTATTTCAGCAAAAAGGGCGTCCGTTACCAGAAGGGATGGCAGACCATCAAAGGGAAGAAGTACTACTTTTCCAAAAAGAACGGCGCAGCATATACCGGGCTGAAAAAGATCAGCGGGAAGCTGTATCTTTTCGCAAAGGACGGGAAACGTTACGGCTCCGGGCTGATTACTTATTCCGGCAAGACCTATTATGTGAAAGGCGGGAACGTGCAGACCGGATGGAGGAACCTGAAGGGGAACCGCTATTGCTTTTCTGATCAGGACGGAGCTGCCCTTACCGGATGGCAGACGATCGGCGGGAAGGAATATTATTTCGATGGTCGGGGAGGGATGCAGAAAGGGAAATGGATTGGCGATAAGTATGTAGGTGCAAAAGGGTACGTAACGAAAGAAAAGGGTGAAGAGGAAGGGCAGACACCAGGTTTCCAGTTCCCGGAAAAACCGGAGCCTGTGATTGAAGAACAGCCATTTGAGTTATTTTATAATGAGTCATACTCCGATCAGATTTTTGAGGAAATTAATCTGGTTAGGGAACATTATGATCTGGACCCACTGAAACCACTGAAACCATTGAAGAGAGCGACAGGGACGTTGCTTACACAGTCCATCCTGAGGGCATCCTACAACATCACGGAACGTGAAAGCATCGGTGAGATGACAGGGAAAGGATCCGTTGATGCTTTAGCCAGACATGGTGGTGGACAGATCGGTGCGGGAGAGTACGGGCCAGCCAGACTCCATATGTCGCTGGTTTATAACCAAAAAGTAGGTATGACAGTTTCTTCTATTGTGAATGCCTGGATTAATTCGGAAGAAGGCCACCTGAACAACCTGCTTACACAACATAATGATTATATGGCGGTAGCATATATGTATTCTGATAATGATCCTTTTGGGTATCGTATGTCATCCGTAATCGTGACATTTGGTAGCATCCAGACAGACCATTATTCGGTAGACGGCGTGGATATGGGGATTTTTGACATGGATACAGCACCATTGTATGATTATACTCTTCATAGGAGTTATGGTGATGATTATGTTTCAAAAGAGTACAGGGAACAGATACTAGAAGTTCCTTACGAGAAATGGGATGGGTATTTAAACAGTTACAAGACAATCAGATAATAGAACGTAGAAAGCGAAAAGGGAAATGTACATTCGTATGTTTCCTTTTTTTATGCCTGGAAATCCTGCACGCCATGAAAAAGACGTGACACGGGCGGACGTAAAGTAACCTAAAGTAGCGTAAAGGGGAGTAAAAGAACCTAAAGTAACGTAGATGTAGTAAAACTGATATGCTATCCTGAAAGCAGGAGAAAAGCGGAAGGCCTTTCGGAAGAGGGGCTTTTTCTATACCCGGAAAAAAGGATATGTGCCGGAATCCGGCACGAGGAGGAAGGCAAATGCGGAGCATTGATCAGGATGCCTTCCGACGATTTGCCGCCGAACCATCGGTGAGGGGGCGTTACATTATTATGCCAGGAGGAACTATGAAGAAAAGGAACGCTCATGTGCGCGATCCCCCAGAAGGGCAGAAAAATGGTGGAACTGTAAACGTGGAACCCGCCCCGGAAACGGGGCGGGAAAGAAAGGAGAAAAACGATGGCAAAAAAGAAAATATGTATGAAACGTGTGGCGGCGTGCATTCTTGCGGCAATGGTTGCAGTCTCAGCACCCGTATCAGCTCTGGCGGATGCGCCAGCTATGACGCAGGAGCAGACAGAAAAAAGCGTGGAAAAATCCACGGAAGCGGAAACCGCACCGGAGCAGGCGGAGACAAAGGCAGCGGAAGCCCCGCAGGAACAGATGGAGAAAAAGGAATTAAAAGAAACAGAATCCGTCCAGAAGCAGACAGAGAAAAAGGAACTAAAAGAAACGGAAACTGTGCAAAAACAGACTGAGAGTGAGGAAAAGGCGGATAAGAAAACCCCTGCGAAGCAGGCGGGGACAAAGAAGGCGAAAGCCTCCGTCCCGGAGACGGAACAGGAGCAGGTGGAAACAGCACAGGCGGCGTCCGAACTGCCGGGGGCATCCCTTGCCAGGGCAGTGCCAAATCCCGGAGGGAATCCACTGTCTACCTATAGAAAAGGTGACGTAAAAGTAGAGGAGAAGAACTTTGATGGGCCTGTCATTCCATCAGAGTACACCTTGAATGCTTCCTTTACGCCTGGGATGACAACTGTACAGCAGTTTGGCTGCGGCAATACGAAGGACGGATCGACAGCGACAACTTTATACGAAATGATTGCTGAAGATGGGAATTTACCGGACTATTCAGATGAAGAAGAACGGTATACACAGAACCGCTATGTGAAGATCCTGAAGGAAGGCACGGGTGCCGGTTTTGGTGTGCGGTACAATAACGTAGGCGCTTACACAGATGCTAGTGGTGGCAGTAAATTGGTTGATATGAAATTGACGGTTACTGACTATAAGTTAATGGATGACCATGACCCGAAGCTGGGCGCAGTTGCCTTTGATGTAGGTAAAAACACTATGGCAGACGGCGGCGGCGGCCTTGGTGTTATGCTCTCCTGCGTTGATTGGGTGCGGGTGAAGCTGGAGTACTTTGTGCACGGGACCAACACCCCGATTCGTGTAAAAGGGTACAACACTTTAGGTGATATTGACGGGCTCCAGGGGGTATGCTTCTTAAGCCAGCCAAAGAACATCTACGTGGATACCAGCAATGACTTCCTGCAGTGGATTAACTACGAAGGAAATAATTATATTTATGGCGCTTCTACTAACAGCAGTGGCCAGATCGACGCCACTCCACGGAAAGGTCAGCTTGCCTGGACGTTCGAAGGGACGTCGCAGGAATTCCTGTATGCGACGTGTGTGGCAGGTGCTACCCACAGCATCGAGAGGGAGAGTCTTGCAAAAATGAAAGACCATCTTTCCCATCGATTATTCAACGGGCGTGCTTACTTTTACTATGAGGCGGCGGGGATACCGGTTCCACATCATAGCAGTGTCACCGTCATCAAGAAAGACGAAAAGACCGGGGAAATCCTGAATGATGCCGGGTTCACCCTGTATAAGAAGGAAAATGGTACTTATGCCAGCAAGGGAGAGTTGAAGTTTGATAAAGATAGAATGGTTTATTCTAAAAAGGAACTCACTCCCGGAGACTACCGTGTGACGGAGACGAAGTTCCCGGCGGACTATGTCGTGGAACGTGAACCCTGGAGCCGGGACTTCACAGTAGAGGAAGGTTCCGGTGCGGAGAATGACTTCGAATTTGAGGCGACAAACCGGAAGATTGACCCGAAGCTCTCCATCTCCAAGCTGGCTAACAAGACTACGGGCGTGAAGCTGGTGGACGGGCGTTATGACGGGGAGAAGCAGCCCGGCTGGTATACCTTCGGAGAAGAAGTTACTTACCGGATGATCGTCCGGAACTACGGGAACGTGACGGCGAAAAACCTGAAAGTCGTAGACACGATGGCGGAGGAACTGAAAAAGGCGGTCAACGAAGCGGAAGCGAAGTTTGTGATCCCGGAGGGCGGAAAGACCGAAAAGGGGAAGGACGTGAAACTTACGGCGGGTTCTTCCACGGAACTTACGATCGACCGCCTGGAGCCGGATGACAGCGTTTCCTTTGACTTCAAGGTAACGCTGAAGGAGAAGGACGTCCCGGTGCTGGAAAAGCTGAACAATGTCGTGAAGGTCACCGGGGACTACGAAAACGGCGGCGAGACAGGGGAAATCCCAGAGGATGAGGACGACACGGACGAGGACAAGATCAACGTGGCCGACCCGAAGCTCTCCATCTCCAAACTTGCTAATAAGACCACGGGCGTGAAGCTGGTGGACGGACGCTACGACGGGGAGAAGGAACCCGGCTGGTATACCTTCGGAGAAGAAGTCACTTACCGGATGATCGTCCGCAACTACGGGAACGTGACGGCGAAAAACCTGAAAGTCAAAGATTCCATGACAGAAGATCTGAAAAAGGCCGTCAACGAAGCGGAAGCGAAGTTCGTAATCCCGGAGGGCGCAAAGACCGAAAAGGGGAAGGACGTGAAACTTACGGCGGGTTCTTCCACGGAACTTACGATCGACCGCCTGGAGCCGGGGGACAGCGTTTCCTTCGACTTTAAGGTAACGCTGAAAGAAGAGGACGTCCCGGTGCTGGAGAAACTAAAGAACGTCGTCAAGGTCACCGGGGAATACGAGACGCCCGGAGAGGACGATAAGCCCATCCCGGAGGATGGGGACGACACGGACGAGGATAAAATCAACGTGGCCGACCCGAAGCTTTCCGTCTCCAAGCTGGCGGACAAGACCACAGGCGCGACCTTAAAAGACGGGCGCTACCAGGGGACGAAGAGCCCTGGGACTTATGAGGCAGGCGGAAAGGTGACGTATAAGATCATTGCCCGCAACTATGGAAACGTGACGGCAACAGACGTCACCGTCACGGACGCCATGAGCCAGGAACTGAAAAGCCTCGTAACAGACGCCGCATTTACGACAAAAGGCAGCGTAAAGACGGAGAAAGGGAAAACGGCAAACGTCCGCCTGGAAGAAAAGACAAAGGCGGTCATTGATTCCCTGGAGCCGGGTGACAGCGTGACGCTGCTCTTTACGGCGGAGCTGAAAAAAGAAAACCTCCCGTCCGAGAAAACACTGGACAACGTGGCGAAAGTGACGGGGAATTACCAGATTCCGGGCGGGGAGGAGAAGAAAATCCCGGAGGATCGGGACGACACGGACAATGATAAAATCCGTACGCCAAAGAGCGTAAGCCCACAGCAGGCAGATGGAACGACCTCGATGAGAGGGGCGACGTCATCGCCAAAGACAGGGGACAGGACGAATGTCCTGCCATATCTCTGTATGCTGTTTGCGGCTGTATCCGTGCCAGGATGGGTATTCCTGAAGCGTAGAAAGCCATCCGGAAAAAAGATAAAATAAGTCCGTGCAGGATGACAAAGTGAACGCCCCGGAACTGCAACTCTGGAGCGTTCTTTTTCCTTAGATAAATTTCAAAAAGAATCCCCCGACCGTAATGGCAGTACAGTTGAGGGATTCTTCTTTTCTTTTTATGATTGGAATACGGATTGTTGCCCTTAAATGTCTGTAGGCTGACAGAGCTATAGAGAAAAAGCACGCCGCCAACAGCAGCGCACTACCTACATTCCTCTAATCTCTAATGCAAATGCAGAAAAGGCTCCTTCTTTATGGATTAGTATGATATCATCGAAGCCAGATAAGGAGAAATTTCTGGCCGAAATCAGAAGATGTATGCCACAATTCCAATCCACATCGTATACAGGCGTGGATTTTTTTGCAGCTGGCCGAAAAAATAAACTGGTAGAAAGCATTGCTTTTGTGATAATATTCTGATAAAATAAGGATAGAATAAATGATATGAAAGGAGTGCTTGAATATGATACAAATCCGCCCTGTTTCCGACCTAAGAAACAAATTTCCAGAGATTGAAACCATTGTAAACAGTGGAAAACCTGTTTATCTTACGAAAAATGGGTATGGCGCAATGGTCGTATTAAGCTTGGAAGAATATGCAAGCCTGACAGACAGCGTTGAAATGAAACTTGATGAAGCTGACAGACAGGCGGCAATGACAGAAGAAAGGCTTTCCCATGAAACAGTTTTCGGTAATGTAAGGAGTGCGGTACATGGAAAATAAATCCTATCAGCTTAGGTATTTGCCGATATTTGAGCAGGATTTAATCAGCACAGCGAATTACATAGCCAATGTTCTGAAGAATGAGGCCGCAGCATTACGCCTGATTGATGATATAGAAGCTGCCATTATGGAAAGGCTGAACAATCCTGTTGCTTTTGAACCATACCGCTCCGCTAAAAAACGTGACTATCTATACTATCGAATTCATGTAAGAAATTATGTAGTTTATTATGTGGTGATTGATGATGTGATGGAAGTACGCCGCCTGATGTATGGCGCAAGAGATACGGACAGACATTTATAACAGAATAAAGATTCACATGAGCAGTAAA